>JBBDMQ010000049.1:0-7347 GCA_040878245.1 Microthrixaceae bacterium | reverse complement strand
CGTTTCGAGATCTTGGCGCCCTGCCGCCAGACACCGATCTTGACGATGTGATTGCCGAATTACATCTAGATGAGCAAGTAGTTGACCCCACCACTATGTCTCAGGAACAACTTGTCTCTGAGCTTCAAAGGGTCATTAAGGCGCTACTTGGCATGGGTGCACGCCTGCCCAAGATTTTGATGCTGTATGTCAAGAACTTGGTGTTTCTTGACGGTGCAATGGCCAGTCTTGCCCCCGACTTGGATCTAGTAGCAGAGATTGCAAACCTCTCTACTTACTTAGCCGTGACCCATGGCGAGCGACTAGCAGCAGAGATCGGCGGAAGCGCTATGGACTTTCAGATTGATGCCGAGACAATCTCTCGCAACACGGGAATCGACCTATCCGACGGCGCAAGTCTGACCTATAACGACCTGCGAGAGCGCCGAGACATTATTCGCCAGCGTCTCGAGAGGCGAAGCAGCTAACGCACTAGGCAGCGTTGCAGCACCTGAAAGGCGACAGTCATGTGCCGCTCAGACGCAGCTCGAAACACAGCTAGGAACACAGCTCGGAACACGGGCAATCTTTGACTCAACAAGCAACATGTCGCTTGTCACAGAAATGAGTTCGGGGTTGACGACCAAATTCGGGCAGACTGTTATGTCCCCCTTCTAGCGCTGCGCGCACCCACGACCGGATTGTTCAATGACTACACCTTCTGTTTCTGCTGACTCAAGTACTACTCGCGTTCCCGTAGAGGGGATTCGCAACGTTGCGATTATCGCTCACGTAGACCATGGAAAGACCACATTGGTGGACGCGATGTTGCGTCAGTCCGGAGCATTTCGAGAGGGTGCAGCGGAGATAGACCGAATCATGGACAACACCGATCTTGAGCGAGAGAAGGGCATCACCATTCTTGCTAAGAACACTGCTGTGCGATGGACCGGTGAGGGTCGAGAAGAAGTTAAAATCAACATCGTTGACACCCCTGGCCACGCCGACTTTGGCGGAGAAGTTGAACGAGCACTCACCATGGTTGATGGCGTAGTGCTGCTCGTAGATGCATCCGAAGGCCCATTGCCACAGACACGATTCGTGCTCCGCAAGGCGCTTGCTCTGAACTTGCCGGTGATCTTGGCAGTCAACAAGGTTGATAGGCCGGATGCCCGCATTGATGAGGTTGTCTCTGAAGTTGAGGACCTTTTTATGGACCTTGATGCAGACATTGATCAGATCGACTTTCCGGTGATTTATTGCAACGGCCGCGCAGGCCGCGCCAGCATGACTCGCCCCCAAGATCCTGATGATCTTGAAGATGACCTCACTCCGCTGTTCGAGTTACTAGTAACCCATCTTCCTGCACCGACTTATGAGCCCGATCATCCCCTGCAGGCTTGGGTGACCAACTTGGACTCGAGTCAGTTTGTTGGGCGGCTCGCAATGTGCCGCGTGCTTCACGGAACAATCCGCAAGGGGCAGCAGGTCTCTTGGTGCCGCACCGATGGTTCTGTAGAGCGAGCCAAAGTTGCAGTGCTGTACGTCACAGAGACCCATGAGCGCATTGAGGTTGAGGAAGCAGGACCCGGCGAAATTATTGCTGTGGCGGGGATTGAGAACGTCACGATTGGTGAAACTCTCAGCGATATAGAAGACCCCCGACCCATGCCCGTGATTACTGTTGACGAGCCCAGCCTGTCGATGACGATTGGCGTCAATACCTCTCCGATGAATGGACGAGAGGGAGACAAGGTCACTGCCCGGCAAATCAAAGCACGACTCGACGCTGAACTTATTGGCAATGTGAGCCTTCGGGTGAATCCAACGGAGCGTCCAGATGCTTGGGAGGTTCATGCACGAGGCGAGTTGCAACTCGCTGTACTCGTTGAAACCATGCGCCGTGAAGGTTTTGAGATGAATGTAGGCAAGCCACAGGTAGTGACCCGTGAGATTGATGGCAAGATTCACGAGCCAGTCGAGTCGGTCTCAGTAGACGTGCCCGAAGAGTACCTAGGTGCTGTAAGTCAGCTCCTAGCCACTCGCAAAGGTCAACTCGTTGACATGGTGAACCACGGCACCGGCTGGGTGCGGATTGAGCAACGAGTTCCAGCCCGCGGTCTCTTAGGGTTCCGCACCGAATTCCTCACTGAAACTCGTGGCACCGGCATGTTGCACCAGATTTTTGACGGTTGGGCTCCCTGGTTTGGAGAGATTCGATCAAGAGATCGCGGATCGATCGTCGCAGATAGATCTGGACCAGTCACTGCGTATGCAGTGGTGCAGGTGCAGGAAAGAGCCTCATTATTTGTTGGCCCTGGAGACGTGGTCTACGAGGGAATGGTTATTGGTGAGAACTCACGCTCTGAAGATATGGATGTCAACATCTGCCGTGAGAAGAAACTGACAAATATGCGAACTTCTTCTTCAGATAACACCGAGCGCTTAACACCTCCTAAGCGGCAGTCGCTTGAGCAGGCACTTGAATTCTTGGCAGAAGACGAATGCGTTGAAGTCACACCACAAGCAGTTCGCTTGCGCAAGGTTGCACTTGATGCCGGCACCCGCGCCCGTCTGACCAAAGCCATCAAGAGCGCAAAACTCGCATAGAACTCAACGAGTTCTTCTAAACCTGACTTGTTTGGTCGGGTTTAGGGGGTTACTCTTGTAACTGTGAGTATTCCGAGTGAGAGCAACACCGCTAGTTTCTTCTCATTTCCAAACCCCGTGAACGACGTAGCCGCTCGCACAGTGGCTGCAGGAGTTGTGATCATGGGCCTGCTAGGTGCGGGCCTCGGACTCGGCTGGGTGCTGATTCCCTTAACCTACGGCTTCGCTGCACGGGTGGCCTGCGGGCCTCGCTTGAGCCCGCTCGGCCTTATAGCTACCAAACTCGTCGCCCCTAAGTTAGCGAGGTTTGAAAAACTTGTACCTGGCCCGCCAAAGCGGTTTGCCCAGGCAATCGGCTGTGGGTTGAGCATCACTGCTTCTCTGCTCTGGCTATCGGGAGCTGTGACTGCATCGCGAGTTGTACTTGTGTTCTTGATTCTTGCCGCATCTCTCGAAGCAGCATTTGGATTTTGTTTGGGATGCAAGATATTTGCTCTGCTCATGCGCGCCGGAGTCATCCCTGAAGATGTGTGCGCAGAGTGCAACGACATCTCCCTTCGAATTCCGGGGTTGTCTTCAACCTCTCAATAGCTCCCGCCTAGACTCAATCGAGTGCGTCTAGTTATTGCCCGTTGTTCAGTTGATTACGAAGGTCGTCTCTCGGCTCATCTGCCAGAGGCAATCCGATTGATCATGGTCAAGGCTGACGGGTGCGTGGCCATTCATGCCGACGGTGGCGCTTATAAGCCCCTCAACTGGATGAATGCTCCAAACCGATTGGTTGAACACGAGGACCATTGGACGGTGACCAACCCGAAAGGGGAACAACTCACCATTCATATGCACGAAACGCTGACCGATGTCTTCGAAGAACTAGGAACTGACCCCGGGCTCACCAAAGACGGGGTTGAAGCGCACTTACAGGAGCTTCTCGCTGCGGACCCAACCGTTATTGCGCCGGATCTTATTTTGGTTCGACGCGAGTTCCCCACTGATATTGGTCCAGTTGACCTTCTTTGCAGAGATGGTTCGGGGCAGGCAGTTGCAATAGAGATCAAGCGCCGGGGCGATATCGACGGGGTCGAGCAACTTGTTCGTTACCTTGAGCGCCTAGAAAGAGACCCCAACCTTCGAGGCATCCGAGGCGTTTTTGTGGCACAACTCATCAAGCCCCAAGCCAAGGTGCTCGCAGAGTCCCGAGGGTTGACTTGGGTTGAGGTCAACTATGAGGTCCTGCGAGGAACGCGCACAGAAGATCTGACGCTCTTTTAGGCCAACTACTCAACTCTGATAGTTCTGTTCGCTGCCGCCAATGAACCTGTGAATGTTGTGTGGTCTTGCCGCGTATTCAGTCACAAAATGCGCGAACCTTGACGGGTGTCAAAGGTCCAAAAAATTCTCCTTCTCGTGGTAGCGACGCCACTAGTGCTGATTGCGCTAGTGGCTGCCGCATGGGGTTTGGATCACAACCTCACGGGTGACAAGGTCGCCAGAAACGTTTCTGTTGCTGGTGCTGAAGTCGGTGGATTTACCCCAACCGAGTTAGATGCAGAACTTCAAACACTTGCTCAACAGGTTCCTGACACCGAAGTAAAAATCCAGTCTGGATCTCACACCATGACAACCACTGCCGGCGATCTAGGCCTCAGCATGGACGTTGATTCGACTGCAACAGAGATCAACAACATCGGTCGACTTGATCCGCTTCCCACCCGGCCCGTCCGCTGGCTGAGGGGGCTATTTGGCGGTCGATCTGCCGATATTGCGCTGAGCGTGGATAGTGAGAAACTCACGCCAACTTTGGTAGCGCTTCAGGGCGAGCGTCGCTCCTTGCCAGTCGAGCCAAACATTGCTGCAACAGAAGAAGCTGTCACGCTTGTGCCTGGCAGCCCCGGCACAGAGATCACGATGAAGGATGTCGTGAATGCCCTTCCGCAATCAATCGCAGATCTCACTCAGCCGATCAACATTATGGTTGAACCAACGGTCACCCAACCTCTGGTCACAGATGCTTCGGTTCAGGCCCTAGTGGATCAGGCTAACGCCACGACCTCGGGGCAAATCAATTTGGATGCTGGCGGTACCAAGATTGAAGTTGAAGGCAAGGTATTTCGCCCTGCGTTCATTTTGATGATCGAAGGAACGACATCCAAGCTAGCTATGAAGCCCGAATCGGTTTCTTTAATTCTTGAATCTCAGAACCCTTCTCAGCCAAACCCAACGAATGTTCGCTTTGATATTATTGATGGCCTGCCAACACCCGTAGGAGGCGAAGATGCCCAGATCTGCTGCACTCCAGAGGCACCCCAAAGGATTGTGGACGGGCTACTCGCAGGGCAAACCACCATCAACCTTCCAACCCGGGTAGTTACAGCCCAGGAAGGGCGCGATTGGGCCGCTGGGCTTGGAGTTAAAGAAGTCATTGGCTCCTTCACCACCAAACACAAGTGCTGTGAATCACGTGTGACTAACATCCACAAAATCGCCGATATTCTTCGTGGCACACTCATCCCGCCGGGAGCCACCTTCTCGGTGAATGACACTGTAGGAAAACGCACCTCTGCAAAGGGTTTCGTTGAAGGCGGAGTCATCCAAGATGGCGAGTTCGCAACTGATATTGGTGGAGGGGTGAGTCAGTTTGCGACCACAGCCTTTAATGCCGCTTTCTTTGGCGGACTAGATATTCCCGCCTACAAGGCTCACTCCAAGTACATCAGTCGATACCCGTTTGGGCGTGAAGCGACGTTGGCTTACCCCAGTGTCGATCTGAAGATTCGAAACGAAACTCCCTATGGGGTTGTGATCTGGCCGAGCTATAGCAGTACTGCGCTGACGGTTAGCCTTTGGTCAACTCCCTTTGCCAAAGGCGAACAAACAGCACAGAATCAATCCTCTGGTTGCGGCAGTGTTTCAACTGAACGAACAAGAACCTTTGTAGACGGCCATACAGAAAAAGACACCTTTAGGGCCAAATACGATTGCGACTAGGCGCCCCGATAGGTCAAGCCCTCCTGCAAATATTCGAGATGAGGAGTCCTTCGACACTTGCTCGCGAAGCAGCAGCCCCTCAGCCTCTCTAGTATGGGGTGAACACCATCGAACGCTGAGGCATTGCTATGAGCACAGAACCCACGTCACTAGATAACGGCCCGTCAGTGACCTTTGAGGATCGTATGAGCGATCAAGACGCCTTGATGTGGAGTATTGAAAAAGATCCGATGCTGCGCTCAACCGTCACCACCTTGATGGTCCTTGATGGTGAGGTTCGTTCTGATCAACTGCACCACACCTTTGACCGGCTGAGTAGAATTATTCCTCGACTTCGGCAACGAGTGAGGGGCAACCCGCTCTCTCTCGCTCCCCCTCGTTGGGAGGTTGACCCCAATTTCGACCTTCGCTACCACCTTCGTTCGGCACGGGTACCAGGTTCGGGATCAATGGCGGACCTTCTTACCATGGCCGGACCCATAGCTATGCAAGGGTTCGACAGGGCACGACCTCTCTGGGAGGCAACAATCGTTGAGGGTCTGTCGGGTAAAAAGTCGGCCATCATCTTGAAATTTCACCACTCCATTACCGACGGGGTAGGTGGAGTTGAGCTCATGTTAGAGCTATTCGAACTTGCTCCAGACGCTGAAGAGCGCACCATGCCCCACGCCCCAGATGTTCATGTGCTGAACCAGAGCCAGCGCTTTCTCAATGCATTTCAGCACGAGTCTCGTCGGCAACTGTCCTTTGCACTACAGCTCTCATCGGCCGGCGCTAGCTCGGTCCGCGACGCAATCTCTGATCCCAGTAGATCAGCGGCCTCTTCGGCCGAATTACTTGCCTCGGCAGGCAGGATTCTTCGACCCGAGGGAACCCCAATGTCTGCAATTATGACTCGGCGAACCCTCTCTAACTCCCTTGACGTTCTGTCAATGCCGCTAGATCTAGCAAAAAAAGTGGGCCATCTGATTGGTGGCACCATCAATGACACTTTCTTGACTGGGATTGCTCGCGGTATGTCGCTCTATCACCAGCACCATGGTGCAGAGCAAGGCACTCTCCGAATGGGCATGCCAATAAACATTCGTGGTGATGCACCGTCCACCACTTCAGGCAATTCGTTTGTACCCGCAAGGTTTGAGATTCAGATCGACTTCGAGGACCTGACCGAACTGATGACGCATATCCGTGAGAGAGCGATCGCAGCACGAGACGAACCAGCTAATCAACTTGTAGAACCCCTCTCGGGAATACTCAACAAGTTGCCCACTACCGTCGTGACCCAAATCTTTGGAAGCATGATGAGGGGATTGGACTTTCAGGCTTCAAATGTGCCCGGTTCACCAATTCCAATTTACTTGCAGGGAATCCCAGTGTCGGCTGTCTACCCGTTTGGCCCGCTGGCGGGGGCGGCAGTCAACGTCACTTTGCTGAGCTATCAGAATGAACTCAACATTGGCGTCAACCTTGACCCGGCTGCAGTTCCAGACGCCGATGTATTTATGGAATGCTTGCGCACCGCTTACGACGAGCTTTTGGACCTGATTTGAGCTCAGAAGCTTTCCCGAAGGTCGAAAGGTCAGTCAAGGTACTCATTGTTGGCGGTGGACCTGCAGGTTCTGCGGCAGCAATCACCTTGGCAAAAGCTGGCGTCGAAACGTTACTGATCGACAAAGCAGTCTTTCCTAGAGACAAGATTTGCGGAGATGGTCTCACCACAGGAGCGCTTCGCCTCCTTGAACGTCTTGGCCTCTACCCTCAGTCAGTGGA
>JBBDMQ010000048.1:0-7400 GCA_040878245.1 Microthrixaceae bacterium | reverse complement strand
GTGGAACTGTTGAGCTAGCGGCACTGATGCCCAGCGGCCGCTTCGCTGAAGAAGTTCTCGTTGCTGGATCCGAAAATGCTCGACGGGGTCTCCTTCTAGTGACTTGTAGAAGTGGGTTGTCTCGGTCTGAGTTTGATGAGCGAGAAGGGCCTTAATCTGCGCCTCAAGGTCTTGATCTGTCACCGACTCGGCATGATTAGGTTGATCTGGTTCGAAGAGCAACAGCGCTTGTGGGCGATGAGGAGTGATGCCATCAATGAGCTGCTCAGGGTGAAAGAACGGATCGCGCGCCGCAACAATGCCCTCGACACATAGACGACCTGCAGCAGCGTGATCTGGGTGTAGGCGATACCGCTTCCACGGATCGTGGCCTAGAACTACTTCGGGCTGAACTCGTCTGATAACGGCCGAAACTTGTGCACGAACGGCGCGATTAGATTCAAGTTCGCCATCTATTTGACTCAAAAAGATGACGCCAGTACCACCCAATATGGTGGCGGCCTGACGCTGTTCTGCCTTGCGCAGTTGAACAAGTTCGGACTGATCGATACTGCGGTCCCAAGTCCCCTTTGACCCATCGGTCAGTATCAGGTGATGCACGACGCAACCTGCGCGAGCCCACTTGGCGAGCGTTGCACCGCACTGGAACTCAGCATCATCAGGGTGCGCAACAATTACTAGTGCGGATTGCGGAGTGGTGAGGTTGACGGTGATTTGTTCTACGTCTGGTTCGATTGCTCTTCGCAGGTCGTCCATCTTGGCTCTGCCCTTCTTGTTTGCTCTACTCGGATGAGCCCCGTGCTGAAGTGAGATGCGCAGCGTCAAGGAAGCCTTGGTCAAGCAGCACTGACTTGCCGGGAAAGCTAGTGGGTACCTGAAGGTCCGCTGGTTCGTCAACATCCCAACTGAGTAGTTCTGATTGAAGTACTCGAACAGTCAGTCCGCACTGCTCTGCCTGTTTCTGATGCCTGATTAAAGAGTGAGGCCCGTAGGCGAAGGTAAAATCAGATGGCAACGGAATTGAGCACAGGTTGGTGCCCTGCCCGCGGCGATCGCTTACAAGAAGTACTTCAGTCGGTTCAGCATCAAACAGGGGAAAGAGGTCTTCTGCGAAAGGGAGGTCGGCGTGACAGACGACCACTCTTCGCATCCCCCTGCCGCTCAGGTTGGCTACAGCATCTTGAACAGCTCCATTCAGCTCATTGTGTGTCGTCCACTCAATGGTGGCCCCGAGCGATTGAGCGAAGTGAGCGACTTCTTCATTGTCGCAAACCACGTGCACCCCAAGCGGCAATGCTGCCTTGATGACCACTTCTGCCATCGCCCGAGCTAAAGCAGCGCGCTCAGAATCGTTGAGAGTGGGAGATAAGCGAGCTTTTGCTAATTCAAACGCTTTGACTGGAATCAGCACGCACGCGTCTGCAGGTGTTGGCACTCCCATAGTCTAGAGACTCAACAGTGGGTGCTCCTCTTGGTAAACCAGCAGCGAAGGATTTTCGCTCGCCACGCGATCAATACTTCGGCCTAGAGTTTGAAGGTGAGTCTTTCTGTAGCAGTCATAGGAGGCGGGTCTTGGGGCACAACGGTTGCCCATCTGGCCGCTCATCAGGTTCCAACTGTTTTGTGGGCACGGAGGGAAGACCTTGCCGATGAAATCAACCAGCAACATTCAAATGAGCGGTATCTGCCGGGATACAAGTTGCATCCAGCTCTTCGATCTACTTCAGACCTTGCAGAGGCAGTTCAACAGGCCGATGTTTTAGTCATGGGGGTGCCATCACAGGGATTTAGGTCGGCTCTTGAGCAAGTAGCGCCATTTGTTCGAGCTTGGGTGCCTGTGGTCTCTTTAACGAAGGGTCTTGAAGAGGGAACGCGCCTCCGCATGACGCAACTCGTGAATGAAGTGCTACCGGGTCATACGGCGGCAGTTTTGACGGGGCCAAACCTGGCGAAGGAAATCCTTGCAGGCCACGCTGCTGCGGCAGTGATTGCAACTCCCGATCCGGTAGTGGCCGACTGCTTGCAGCGCATATTTCATATGAAGTTATTCCGGATTTACACCAATCCTGATGTGATTGGTTGTGAGATCGCTGGGGCGCTCAAGAACGTGATTGCGATTGCTGCTGGAATGGCAGACGGACTTGGTGCTGGAGATAACACAAAGTCTGCAGTGATCACTCGTGGCCTTGCCGAATTGTCTCGGCTTGGTGTGGCCATGGGCGGTCACTTCGAAACTTTTGCTGGTCTTGCCGGCATGGGTGACTTACTCGCCACGAGTATGTCGCAGCAGAGTCGTAACCGATTTGTTGGCGAGCAACTCGGCAAAGGGCGCAGCATCGACGAGATCATTGCCGAGATGAACATGGTGGCAGAGGGCGTAAAAACCAGTCGCGTAGTCATGGAACTTGCGGATGAGTTCGGAGTTGAGATGGCGATTGCCTCTGAGGTGTTTGCCGTTTGCCATGGCGGATCAAGTGCCCAAGATGCTTATCGTGGGTTGATTCGAATGCAGCCAGGTGGCGCTGAGTACCCCTCGTTGAACTTCTAGCCCGGGCAGTTCTAGCAGTGGATCACGGTGCCGAGTTGCAGAGAATAGAGGTGCAGCTTCTACCCTCTAACAGTGGCCACTACTTCTCACCCAACTGAACAAGGTCAAGACTCAAGGCCTCTTGAGCCGTATGCGCTGTCACGAGCAGCGCTCAACAACTCCGAAGTTTCTCGAGTTTGGACTCCAGTTGGGACGGTTGATGCAGGAGCTATTGCCGATTGTGACCCCACGGGTCTGGTTCAGATGCGTGGCGAGACTTGGAGCTTAGATTGGTGGATCGGCGCAGAAGATCGTTGGCATTACCCAAGTAATGATGCAGCGGTTCGCCAACGTTTGATTGGCGATTCACCCATCATCGAAACAGCCATGCGAGTACCTGGTGGTGACATCGTACAAAGGGTGTTCGGTGTCAGGGCTACCTCTCCCTTGGCACATGAAAGTATCTGGGAAGATTCTGGTGTTGTCGTCGAGATTGAGAATCTCACCGCAGTGCCAGTTGCGGTTGCGATTACTCTTCGGCCATTTCTTTTGGATGGGGTAGGAAAGATTGCAACGCTCAGCGCAGACGGTTCGGTTCTGTCAGTAGACGGTCGTGTCGCTGCGGTTCTCTCGAAAGCTGTTGCACGGCGCGTTGTTGGCCAAGTCGGCACGGTAGCGCAGCGGCTAGAGCAGGCTGATGATGAAGAGCCAACGGGAACGATCACTCTTTCTAGCGGCTTACTAGAAGGGGCTTTTGTGGTGGCCCTTCCGCACACGGCTGTGGTCAGGATTTTGATGCCGCGCTCGACTCGCTCTTCAGCTTCGGGTCGTAAGCAGAAGGAACCATCTGAGGGGTCGGGTCCAACAGCAACTTGGGAGGCACCCGACTCGGCTGCCATTGATGCCGGATGGGTTGCGCACACCAAACAGGCTGCTCGACTCGAACTCCCAGAGGCGTTACTTGATCGAGTCGTTGCTCGTTCCGAGCGACTCTTGCTTCTTGCAGCCACCGATGATTTCTTTGCCGCTTCTGGGCCGACGAGTGCTGCAGCACGAGCAGCCGAACTCTGTGATGCACTCGTTAGAGTAGGAATGACTGAGCCCATTGCGCCGCTAGCTCGGGCTCTGCTGAGCCTCCAAACGCTGACAGGTTCCATACGTATGTCTGATCGAAGTGATGCCTCGGTCGCACTTTTACACGCCTCGGTTCCTTTACTGAGCGGGAAACAAAAAGAGATGTGGGCCACAGACCTTGTCGGTCCAGTTGCTCGAGCAATTCATCGCATCTCAAAAGGTAAAGGGCTTGGCAATCGACCTGCCGATGTTTTGGAGCGGTCCTTATTGCTTCGATCTGCAATCACGGCGCTAGGGCGCGTTGCGCCATCTCTGCGCGCCGTGGGTCAGCCCGAGGTTGCAGAGGAAGCAGAAAAGCTCGTTCAGATACTCTCGACATCTTCTGAATTCATCTCCATCCCGACACTAAGAGATGTTACCGATGCGGCAACCAGTAGCAGCCCACGTTGGCTCTTTACCGAGGGCGTCGAACTGCGAGCAGCAGTAGCAGCTTGTGAGAGCAGCGCTATAGGTCGAGCTATTGAGCTAGCTCGATTAGGTGACCAAGCCGTGCTCCCTGACTGTGTTGACGCCGCCGGAGCAGCTTGTGGCGAGTTGGCCATTGACCCTGCCGCTATTGCGGTTCGCTTAGCTGCAACTCTTGACCTTGTTTTGGTTGAGCAACCAGAGCAGTTAGTGCTTCTGCCCGTTTGGAATGAATCTTGGTTTGGTGCACAAATCGAGGCGCATGGCTTACGAACCCGCTGGGGTGTGGTCTCATTTGGAGTCCGCTGGCACGGTGAACGTCCTGCGATTCTCTGGGAGGTCCTCCCTGGAACCGGTGTCGATCCTTCGGGGTTGGGTCCAGAGTTGACGGCGCCTGGGCTTGATCCTGATTGGTCAGCGCGCGGCTGGTCGGGAGAGGCTCTTCTGTCGGCTATCGGCCCAGTCGTAGGAGTAGCAGCCTTGCAGCTAGGTTCACAGAAGGCTTCCGCTCCGAAGGATCAGGTTCTTGTCAGTGATGAGGCCGCTCAAGAAGAGGCCGCTTTAGAAGAACTAGACGGTCAGGAACTGCCATTTAGCCCACCTCAAGAAGGCGATTCTTTTACCTGAATTGGAAGGGACTCAAGTCCTCGCAGAGTAAAGCTGGGCCGAAAGGTGGGCTGATCGGTGCCAAGGGCTGCACGATCAAGTGACATCTCGGTAAAGCGTTCGAGGAGTGAGCGAAACACGATCTCTCCTTCGGCTCGGGCTAGGTGAGCGCCCAAGCAGTGGTGCGCCCCCCACCCAAAGCTCAGGGGCTGTGGGGCCTCAGGGTGGGTAAAGCGAGACACATCAAACTTTTCGGCAGAGGGATAGACCGAAGAATCGTGATTGCCGCAGCTTTGCAACACCACGAATGAGGCTCCTCGTTTATGTCGCTCGCCGAACAGGTCCACGGGTTCGAGCGCAACACGAACGTTCATCTGAACGGGAGAGTCAGCGCGCAGCATCTCAATAATTGCGGGTCCCATGAGCGCTGGCTCAGCCCGGAGCCGGTGCATCTGTTCAGGATTGTTGAGCAGTAGTAGCAGGCCATTCCCAATCAGGTTTGAGGTTGTCTCAAATCCGGCGGCGTAGAGCAGGACGGTGTTCGTGATGAGTTCCTCAATCGAGAGTTTGTCGCCAGCTTCTTCAACTTGAATCAGTGCGCTCAGTAATCGGTCATCGGGATTGGCACGTTTTTGTTCAACCAGTTCAATGAAGTAGAGGGCAAGCTCTAACCCAGCAGCTTCACCTTGGGCAGTGAGTTCGGGCGTAGCAGCAGGATCGATAAGCGCCGTCAGTGAGCGCACCAGGGGAAGAATGTGTTCGTTACCTTCTTTGGGTACCCCTAAAAGTTCGCTGATCACAGCAACCGGATATGGCACTGCTAAATCGGCCATCACGTCGCCGCCACCCTGCGAAACAAAGCGATCAAGAATTGGCAGCAGTAGGTCTTCAATGGTTGATCGAAGTTCTTCGACTCGCCTGGGAGTAAATGCTCGGCTTACTAGTGACCGGATTCGGGTGTGGTCCGGAGGATTGATCAACAACATGGTGGTGGTCTCTTCAGAGACTCGACGCTCATTGCCAGCTAAAGAGAGCGGCAAATCCATATCGGCTTCTGCACGGCCAAGTTTCGGGTGGCGAAGTACCTCTAGACAATCGTTATAGCCGGTCAGCACGATTGACCCTACGTCGCTCCTCCAGCGATTCGGCGACTCTCGCAACTGGCTGTAGGCAACATATGGGTTCTGACGACCCTCGTCAGTTTGGATGGTTTGAAATAGCAGTTGGTCGGCCTGCTCGGGCATGAGTTCTTTGTGCTCAGACATATCTATAGATTGTCATGCTTAGCGGGTTCTCTACCTATCGGGAGTTCATTTCCTGCAGCTGTTCGGGGGTTCGCGCACGAGCTGGCAGGTTGTCATTTGTGATCAAGCACAACGGTCACAATTTCATGTGGCCTGAGTTCGAGTGCCTCATGGAAGTCGCCACGTTCGGCGCCGAGCAGGTCAACTACCTGTCCCGAGCGGCCGGAAATCTGCAATCGGCCAGATTGTCCAAACGGTTCATGGCAGCGAAGGGTCAGCCTGCCTTCAGAGTCTGTGAGTACTGCGTCAACTTCAACTCCGCTGACGGTGAGCCGGGCCCCACTGTTGTCTAATGTTCCCCCGCCGGTCGAAGTGGTTACTAGGAGTGGCGACCACACCAGGTCGGCGAATTCGTATGGATTGAGTGGCTCAACAGAAATCGCATAATTCAACTTGAGCGACTTTTGAAGTTGCGCTCCAAGCAATTGATTCTCTGGACCTGCAGGTAACGGACGAGAGGCCATTGGTCCCCGAGACAACCATCCAGTGCTGCGAAGTAGTGTCAATGCAAGAGTGCCAGCAGTTGTACCTGTGTCGTTCGGTTCGCCATCTAGATCAACAAGTTCGTACTCGCATAGCCCCTCATGTGTCAGCGTCAAGTCGCCAGCTTGGACAAACCTTCTTGACGGAAACGTCGGAACTCCCCATTCATTTGATCCACCCTCTGCAAAGAGAGGCCTGTGTGTCACTGCAAATGCGCACTCCGCAGAAGAGGTTCGAGCCCGTGTCTGAAGCGGAAAATGTACCCGCATCCGGTGGTCCCTTATCCGGTTGTCGAGCTCTGTGCTCACTCGCAAAAATGCTTCCTCTGCGCGCAGTTCAATGGTGGTAGTGACGGCTTGAATCTGAGTAATGGGATGTGGAGTTTCCTTTGTTGGTGCACAGGCTGGCAATTGATACTCGGAGTAGATAACCAAGCGACCTCGAATCGGCCCAGACTCGATGACTTCAGCCCAAGTTGACACTGGTCGATCAACCAAAATTTGTGGATCAGAGGGGCACCAGTTGTAGGTGTCGCCAAGGTCAACCTCGTCAATTATTTGCCCGTATCCCTGCTGCCCGTTTACAGAAAAGGTTCCGTCTTGAGGGTTGAACGCTACGGAGACTAATCCGTTGCTCAGGCATCCAGGCTCAGGGCTATGGACAGCACACTGAGGTTGCTGGGCCTTCCAAATTGACCATCCAAACCCCGGTACTTTGCCAGATAGTGTGAGTACTTTGGCCTGAGCTTCCCGGTGATGAAGCACCGTTGAAATCACAAGACTCGGATCATTTTCACATCGCTGTCCAAGTTCGCTGAGAGCCTCGAGAGGTGTGAGCGCATCCGCTGGGGCATCGGCCAGACTGTCGAGGAGGTGCACCTCAAGCACACTAAAATCCTCTTCTGATCTTGCCTCCAACCTTGGTTGGTCTACCAACAGAAC
>JBBDMQ010000047.1:0-1423 GCA_040878245.1 Microthrixaceae bacterium | reverse complement strand
CTGCAGCGATAGCAGGCGGCACAAGCGAGTAGGTATTGAAGCACATCTCATCTTCCGTACCCTCAGCAAACACTATGTACTTCTTGGCCCGAAGCGGGTCTGCATCTCGATTCCAAGAGCACTCAATACGAATTTTGTCACCCTTCACCACATCTACTGGAGTTTGCAACTCATAAAGCATCTGCCAGCCAAAGTTCCAGTCGGGGATGTCAAGTAGCACCTGTTGTTCAGGAGTATCCGGTCTGAGAGTCATCCGAAAGGTGCGACCAAGAGTGTGCATATGGCCAAGCACTTCAAGAATCTGACCATCAAAGGGAACCATCGAATCACATGATGAGGAGTAGGTGCCGTTCACTCCTACTGCCAACTCCTCAATAGTCTTGTTACAAGAACGAAGTAGAGCACGCTCAATAAACGCACCAGAAGGGCCATACAGCTTGACATTTTCTTCAAGCGCCGCATCCCGGTTGCAAAGCGGTTCAGTTGCCCCAGCTTCACAAGGAATCTCAACCGCCCCGAGCGGGTTCATCACCGTGATTTCACGGATCGGTTTTGTACCAGGTTCGATCTGCATCACCATGCTCGACTGATCGGCGGTAATGGTGTCTTCGTAGTGGTAGTGCATCTGCAAGATCAGAGTGTCACCTGGTTGGAACAAGATGCCTGCTCCATCAGATACCGAGGCTTCCCGTCCGGGTGCCCAGCCAGCAATCAACTTTGAACCAGCCGATCGCTCGCCTGAGGCGGATACAGCTGCACCGACCCCCGTGCCTGTGTAACAGGACCAACCGGGTTGCCCGTCGGACTCTTTAGCCAAGTTCTTGCCTTCGAGGGGAGCAATATCCTTGCGAGCAGAAGCAGCTACTTGAAACACCTGAGCGTGATGTATTTCTTGCACCTGATCTGGGATAAATTCGAAGCCGGTCATAAAGGTCGGCTCGGTAAAACCAGGGTCAACCTCGAAGCATCGATAGTCGTTCACGTTGGCCAGCGACCCTGTGTAGGGGGTTGGCATTTTCAGGGTCTTGTCTTTGCGTAGCTGCACCGCTTTTGTTCGAGCAGGCTTACGGATTGGGGTATCTCGAGCAATATCAAGTGGGCCTCCGGCATCAGCCCACTCGGCCAGCATGGCGATGGTTTTGTCGTCAAGCGCTTTCGAATGCTTCAAGGGAACACCCACCGCAGAAGCCGGCCAAGGCGGCATATAGCGCGCAGTGGTCACTACACCGATGGCGTGTGAGTAGGTGGATGCATCTTGGGCAGTATTTAGTTCCCAATGATGAGAGCCCATGGCCTCACCGCTGTGACAAGACGCGCAGTTAGCTGCAAGCACGGGCATCACCTGCGTTTTGAACGAGGGAGCATTCTTGACCTGAGCAGGTGAAGGTGGCGCAGTGATTTCGGTGGAAATCGTCTGTGTTGT
>JBBDMQ010000046.1:0-1423 GCA_040878245.1 Microthrixaceae bacterium | reverse complement strand
TAGAATTCGGACTTTCTAGATGTCCCGCTGCGTGCTTCATTCATAAACGTTCAGGATGCAAAAACTGAGCTCCCGGCTGAGCCATCAGCCGAAACCAGTGCGGGTAGGGTTTATATCTCACACTAGGGGGGGCCTTGACCCAAGATTTGCCATCAATCACTGCTGTAGTCAGCCGATTTCCAGCACCGTCACAGACGTTCATTCTTCGCAAACTCATTGGACTGAGAGACGCTGGAATGAGGGTCAGCGTAGCCTCCACCTCATTCTCTGCCGAGAGCGCTGAACATACGTTCCCGATGCTGTCGTTAATGCCCTGGCAGTCACCGCGGGTAGCACTCGAGCCATCAAGTAGACAAGCCTGGCCGGCAGCGCTATCGGCTCTAGTGGCGAGTGGTGAGAATAGACCTGGCGGGCTGCGCCGACGGATGACTCTTGCCCCACTACGGGCAATTCAGTCTGATATTGCTCACTTTGAGTTCTCAGGAATTGCTGCCTCCTATCTTGATGAACTTCCGCGTCTTCATCGCTACACGAAAATTGCTGTGAGTTGCCGGGGGGCAGCCGAGCAGATTGAACCGCTCAAGAACCCGGATCGGCGGAAAGCTCTGGAGCAGGTCTTTGAAATTGCGGACCTTATCCATTGCGTATCTGATGACATGCGGGTCACTGTTGAGGGCCTCGGTGCCCCATCTAACAAGATCTTGGTGAACCGCCCAGCAATTCCTGTGGATCAGTTCTCTTCACTCCGCAGCAGTGTGCCCGATCATGAAGGACCATTTCGACTGCTCTCTATTGGGCGACTTCATTGGAAAAAGGGCTTTGATGACAGCATCCGATCAGTAGCTGAACTCCTCAGAACAGGGATTGAGGTTGATTATCGGATTGCGGGTGAAGGGCCGGAACGAGAGAAGTTGCTGTTCATGATCCATGAACTCAACTGCGAAGGTTCGGTGAGTCTGATGGGGAGCTTGGGTCAACCAGAGATTAAGGAACTGCTTGGTTGGACAGACGCTCTCTTGCTCCCAAGTTTGAGCGAAGGAATTTCGAATGCGGTACTAGAAGCAATGGCATCAGGCTTAGCAGTGGTGAGTACACGTTGCGGTGGAATGGCCGAGATAGTTGAAGACGGCGTCAACGGAATCCTTGTTGACGTAGGCGATACCAGTGCTATGAGTCATCATCTAGCCGAACTTGCTCACAACCCCGATACCCGATCACGGCTTGGATCAGCGGCCGCAGCTACCGCCGACGAACGCCTAGATATCAGTCATCAGGTACAGAGATTTATTGAGGCCTACATGGGGCTTATGACAAATCAGTTAGGTCCGAATCCTAGACAGGGCTAGGGCTTCTCGATAGAACACATTGTTGCTCTCTAGGTCTGCACGTTCTCCGAAGGCCTGCAGCTTGCCTTGATCCATCA
>JBBDMQ010000045.1:0-7590 GCA_040878245.1 Microthrixaceae bacterium | reverse complement strand
TCTATCGGTGGTCTCCGAGGAACGCATGAGTTACAGCTTTGATAACTATCAAATGAAACCGCGGTAGTAACTATTGTTGACCACTGCTAGTCAAAGTAACTAGTCAACTTACGAGTCGTATATGGGAGATCTGCCAATGAAGAAACTGTCGGTGACGTTGTGGTCGATCTGGTCGTGGTTTGTATTCGGTCTTGGAATCCTTGTGCTGTTGCCAGTGATGGCAGTTGTCTGGCTGGTCACCGCGCCGTTTGATCCATCTCGTTACTGGACTGGTTTCTTGTTTCGGAAGATCACTGTGGTTCATCAGAAGCTCAATCCGCTGTGGACGTTTAACCTTGGCGGTCAGTACCCGCAGAATCCTCGAAATCCCTATGTGGTTGTTTCGAATCATGAGTCATTCGTGGACATCTTGCTGATAAGCAACCTTCCTTGGGAGATGAAGTGGCTGTCGAAGAAGGAAAACTTCAAAATTCCAGTAGCGGGCTGGCTGATGAGGATGGCAAAAGATATTGAGCTTGACCGCAAAGACCCTAGGAGTGCAGCCGAGGCCATGCGGCAGTGCGCGTTGCGCCTAGATGATGATGTCTCTGTGATGATTTTTCCGGAAGGCACCCGTTCAACATCTGGCGACTTGTTGCCGTTTAAGGATGGAGCTTTTCGCTTGGCCATCGAGTCAGGGGTACCGATATTACCCATTGCGGTTTTCGGCACTTCTTCAGCGCTTCGACCACATGACTGGAGATTTGGTAAGTCAGTAGCCGAACTGCGTGTTCTTGAACCCATCAGCACAGATGGACTTGGGCTCGGTGATGTTGCCCAATTGCGTGATCAGGTTCGCTCGAGAATCATGACCGAATTAAAAGATATGGGCCGCGAGTTCTCAACGGTCTAGTGCCCGAAGCCAGCGCTTATAACAACTGATACGCATCCGGAGCCGTGCGTATCCCAACCAGCATTACTCAGTGCTGGCGGTCTTCTCTGGTGCTGTTCCGTCCGTTGAACTGTCTGTGCTTGTTGAACTGTCTGTGCTTGTTGCTCTGGTCTGACCAGTAGATAATGCGTCTTCCTCGCGCAATCTTGGGGTGTTGAACTTGTTTGGCTTAATGCCAGTCTTGTCCTTATAAAAGGCACGAATTAAGTCCATATCCTGAGCTAGATCGCCCGTTGGGGTGATGAGCGGGCCGTACCCTCCGGTACGAGTTTTTTTATCGACGAATGCACATACGATTGGAACCCCTGCCTGGGTGGCGATCTGGTAAAAGCCAGATTTCCAGTACTCAACAGGGGTGCGAGTTGCCTCAGCTGGGACTACCAAAATCAACTTCGACCGCCTACCGAACTCGGCCACCAAGTCTCCGACAAGGCCCTGAGCACTCGAGCGCTCAACAGCCGTGCCGCCAAGCCAGCGAAAGATAGGCGCCAGACCTGGCACAAACATCTGGGACTTGCCGAGCCAGCGGATTTCATTGCCAGTGGCGCCAGCGATTGCCAAGGTCATCGGAAAATCCCAGTTACTGGTATGGGGTGCCGCAATCATGACGCAGCGCTCCGGCAATTCTTCTGCCTGACTTACCTTCCAGCGCCACAGGAACAACCAGCATTTCGATAGTAATTTTCTCACTTCCTACCCTAACTCGCAGCGGGTCCGCCGGAGAAATGCCGAGAGGTTGCTCAACTGTCCGGGGGGGGGTGACAAGGATTCGTTGAGATACTGATTCGATCACGCGTATACAGTTGAGAACTCGTGGGTTCCTCCAAGAATAAGTCGGAAAATACATCGGAAAGTGTTGCCGATATTGCGCGAGCTCGACTGGTGGAGGCTGGGTGTGAGTTGGTACTCGAGCATTTTCGAGATGGCACCGGCCTGAGAGAGGTGTTCGCCTATCTCAACGCTGGTGCGGTTTCACAACGAGCTGGCTTGAGCCGAGGTTTGTTGTACCACTACTGGGGTGGGACTGATAGTTCGAGTGATGCAAGAAACCTCAGTAGTTCAGCGTTTGAGAGTTACCTGCTGTCGGTTTTGGCTGAGTTGCTGAGCAAATCCGCAGTGCCCGAGGAACTCGCGGAGCTCTCAAATTATTTGCCGGCAAACATGTCCGACATCATCTTGGAGATCACCACTTCTGAGCTCGAGCGAATCACGGGAGATGATGCGCCGTTATGGCATTCGATCGACATGCTTGCCCTTCATGGACTTATCAATGCTCAGGAGTCTGAAACCACGCTTGAGCGCCTCGATCAGATGTGGAAAATCTTGCTTGAGAAGATCGATAGAGAGCCCCGCCCGCCGCTCGGTTATCGAGAACTCTCCATAGTTTCAAATAACTTAGTTACTGGGTTTGCCAACCCAGTGATAGCGACTCAAGAGGGACTCTGGAAACGATATGACTGGCAGGAAACAGTCCCCAGAGAATCCTCCACCCATGAGTGGACTCTCTTAGCTATTTCGATGGAATCAGTAGTCCTCGGCATGACCCAGCCCCGTGCCTCTGAACCGAAGGGCCAAAAATGACACCGGTCCCAGAAGAATGGCTCTCACAAACCATGCTTCCGGGACCAGATGGGGCAAGGGTCAACCTAGAGGTATTTGACATATCTGTCAATTAATTATCTCTATGCTTCATGAGCTATTTAAGCTGAGTTTATTCTACGAGCTATTGCTCACCAGCTTGAATACGCCCGTATCCATGGCAAGAACGTAGACCTCTCCGCTGGAGTCCTCAAAAAAGCTGACAGTTCCTTGAAGCTGAAGCCCCAATCCTGTTTGTATGAATTTTTGACCCGCATTCTGATTTGAGCTCACCCGGATACTTTGCAGCTCCGGATTACAGAAATCGCCATATAGGTAAGCACCGCGAAGTGCTGCAATCTTTTCCCCCCGGTAGACCACGCCACCTGTCACAGAACAACCATCCTCGTGCGAGTACGTCATAACGGGTTGGGTAAACGGACCGGCACTACTTTGGCCGCTCGAGGGGTCTGAGTCCGAGAATTTACTGTCCCCCTCGAAGATGTCCCAACCCAGATTTGCTCCGATTCCGCCACCATCACCTGCGGTCAGAAGGTTGATCTCCTCGGTCTGATCTTGTCCGACATCACCAATCCATAGGTCACCAGTTACTGAATCGAAACTAAATCTCCACGGGTTTCGCACCCCAGTTAGCCAGATCTGAGGCTTCGCACCTGATACGCCGACAAAGGGATTTCCAGCAGCAACAGACACAGCCGCATCAGGATCCAACCACAGTACCATGCCTAACAGTACGGCTCGGTTCTGTGCATTGCCCTCTGGGTCTCCAGAGCTGCCACCATCGCCAAGGGCCATATATAAAAATCCATCGGGCCCAAAAGCAATGTGGCCGCCATTGTGGTTTCCGTAGGGCTGCGGAACACTCAGGATGTTCTTTTGAGTACCGCGCACAACTTTGGAACCTGAGAGCTGATAAGAGTCGAGTTGGCTACTGCCGTCTGTGCTCGAGGTATAGCTCACAAAGAGTTCCGAACCATCTGGACGAACTGCAATACCGAGCAACCCGAGTTCGGCTTCGGTGCTGCCAACTTGATCTTCAATATCTAGGATTTCCTCCGTTGAAGACAGACCACCCTCTGGGTCGAGACTCACCAATATGACGCGCCCTGCCCGCTCGGCAATCAGGAGTGATTCCTGCTGAGGACCGGCCGAATCAGGCAGGTCTTTGTTTGGAAATGCAACGCCAGCAATCGGGCTATCAAAGCTGGCATCAATCTGTTGCAGTTTGAGCGTTGGTGCCTGAGCCGAATCCAGATTATTGGCAGTGCTGCTTGAAGTGCTCGCCCCTCCGCAAGCCCCGACAACCGCTATCAGTGGCAGTATCAGTAATCTTCGCACTCCGAAAGTATTGCCGAACCTACCGGTGATCTACTGTCGACCCGAAGATTTTGGGCGGAGCGCAGCACTGGTTCAAGTGGACTGAGTTCGGGCTGAGGGCTGGCATTCCGATACCCTAAGCAAGTGAATCTTTCCCCTACCGCCCTTGTAGAGCATGCACGCTCTGAGCAGGGCCGCAAGCAGATCCGCTATGTGGGGGTTTCAGTGGTGTTTGTGCCACTCGGACAGATCATGATTCAGGTGCTTGGCACGTTCGTCTTTGACGGTGATTATACGAAAGCATCAATTCTGAGCGCGTTGATTTTGATTCTGCCGAACTTCTTTGCCAACAAGTACTTTGTGTGGAGAGAGGTGTCTCAAGACAATCTGCGCACACAGATTTTGGTGTTCTGGATTGCGGGAATTCTTGGAGTGAGCTTTGCCACGTTATTGACCTGGCTCGTAGAAGAACAGTTCCGTGACAAAGGGCTTACCGAGCAAATTGCGGTATTTACTGCTCAACTACTCGGCTTTGGTGTGGTCTGGGTTGTGCGATACCTCGTACTTGATCGCTTTATCTTTAAAGTTACCCATCATGGTGAGGAGCCGGATGCGGATGAGCTCGACATGATGCACGGAGATGTCCCGATCTGATGGTTGCTCCTGAGCTTTGGATTGCCACGGGAAACTCATGACAGATTCAGCTGAAATGGACCCAACCCTTCGTGCAGCGGCCGAAGCCGCCCGAGGATTTATGCCAGAAAATGAGGGCTTAGCTCTCTTTCAGGCTGGCCTTGCAGCTGCGAGGTTGCTAGAAGGAGCACCGTTACTAGAAGTCGGCTCGTATTGCGGCAAGTCCTCGGTGTATCTCGGCGCTGCAGCTCTAGAGGCTCGTACTGTGCTGATTGCAGTGGACCATCACCGTGGGTCAGAAGAGAATCAGCCCGGTTGGGAATGGCATGAGCCAGACCTGATAGACGAAGAACTCGGTGTGATGGACACACTGAGTTGGTTCCGCCGCACCATTTACCGGGCAGGGCTAGAGGGCTCAGTTATTGCAGTAGCGGGTGACTCACCGACAGTTTCCCGAGTGTGGTCAACTCCGTGCTCATTTATCTTTATAGACGGTGGCCACGGAGAAGAGCCCGCTGCTTTGGATTACAAGTTATGGACCCCTCACGTTGCACTTGGCGGCACTCTCGCCATTCACGATGTGTTTGAGGACCCGGCAGATGGCGGAAGACCGCCCTATGAACAGATATATCTTCCAGCGATAGCCTCTGGAAAGTTCACCGAGGTTTCAGCCACTGGTTCGCTCCGAATCCTTACTCGGATCGAGTGATTCACTAGTTGCTGGCTGATCAAGGGGTGACGGGGCTCGTACCCCTTTTCCGCTTGCACGAGCTAGTGATGCTGGGTCAAGGCCCGCTTCGGATCTGCGGCTTCGTTTCTTCTTAGATGAGTACCAAACTGCCACCGCAATCAAAATGATTCCGCCGCAGATCAGAAAGAACAACGACACTTGCAGCCAGCCACCAGGGTCGGTTGCACTGATTGGCTTCATGCCCATATTGGGTCGCTGAATACTGTTGCCGAGTAGTCGGTTATCTTCGGGTAACGAGGTAGTGGTGTCTCCGGGCGCTGCGTTCACGGTTGGCGCTGCGCTGACAGTTGGCGCTGCGCTCACTGCTGGTACGGCAAGTCCAACAGATGCTGCGAGTACATACAGCAACGCCGCCAGGAAAAGTGCCGACAGCAGCAGGCTCATCATTGCTGCTCTCCGACGGGGCGGGCTTGTTGGTAGTGCTGTGTTCATGCGGGGGCGCTCACGTCAGGTAGAGAAGTGTGGTCACTAAAGAGTCCAGAGGTAGAGGATTTTCCGCCAAGTGCATCGGCGGCAAGAATGACGGCGGCAGAGGTATAGGTGGATTGTTCGCCACCAGGAAAATGCACCTCTTCGGGAATAACTATTCCCGTCCAGTATCGCTCGCCTTCAGTTCGTAATTGCTGCGCCCAAGCAAACAATTCTTGAGCCATTCCAACCTCGCCAACAGCCAAATATGCAATAGCGCATTCACAGGTCTCTGCGGCAGTCACCCAAGGACGATCAGACACACAACGGATGCCCCAACCGCTGAGCGTGAAGGCCTCATGCCGGTGGCGCAAACGCTCGCGACCAGCCTCGCCGCCAAGAATCCCGCACAGCACGGGGTAGTACCAGTCCATAGCCCAGCGATGCTTCGGCGCAAATGCGTCCGGATCATCTCGAATCACAGCAAAGAGTCGACCTGCACCAAGTTCCCAGTTGGGGCGCTCGTGGCCTAGTTCCTGAGCAATTGCAATAGAACAGCGCAGGCTGTGGCAGATCGAGGATGAGCCCGTGAGCAATGCAAACGTAAACGGA
This sequence comes from Microthrixaceae bacterium, assembly GCA_040878245.1. Lineage (GTDB taxonomy): Bacteria > Actinomycetota > Acidimicrobiia > Acidimicrobiales > Microtrichaceae > IMCC26207. The sequence continues at coordinate 1,339 of JBBDMQ010000045.1, read as the reverse complement.
GTTGAGTCTGCGTGTCTTGCCCAAAGAATCTCGCCACGAGGCTGCTGCAATCCAAGAACAAAGTCGGTTGCGGCTCGGACCATTGGCCACATGGCTTCAAGTGCAGCGCGATCGCGATACGTCAGCCAGTGAAACCAAACACCTGCGGCCACATAGGCAACGCAGTTGGCATCCAGTTTGTCTTGTTCAACTTGCCCATCTAGGTAGTACTGATGCCATGCGCCGTCTTCTCGCTGCAAAGAGGCCAACCAGTCAAAACCCCGCTCAGCGGCTTCTCTGTGACCGCCCAGCATGAGAGCCATAAGGGCCTCGGTATGGTTCCAAGGGTCTGCGTGACCCCCGGGGAACCATGGGACCATGCCGCTAGGCAGTTGCCATTCGGGTATTGCATCAACCGTGGCTTGGAGATCGACTGCAGTAACAAGACCGTCAATGTCGACAAGTTGGTGATCAGACACCGGCATCGGCCCTTTCGGTTGAGGAAGGGCGAGTGGAATCAGTAAATGTGACGCGTGCGCGACTAGCGCTCTCGGGCAACACTGCTGCAACTACCCCTGATGCATCTGGAGTAGTTGCTGACGGCTTCGTTGAATACACCACGATGCTTTTACCGAGCACTGGGTTCAGCAATCTTTCGGCGGTACGCGTCAGCGCAGGAGCTTTGGCAATATCCCAAACCAGCAGCCTGTGGTAGGCCTTGACGAGTGGGTGAATGTCATTACTTACCCCCACGACGCATTTGAGCCACCAGTACGGCGAGTGAAGTGCATGCGCCCTGTGACTGCTCTGTGGCTTCAGACCAGCTTGAGTGAGGCGATGCCGAAACAACGGTTCGGTGTAGACACGCACGTGGCCACCCGTAGCCAGCGGAGCGTGGTATTCCGCAGACAGCGCCCAACAGACCTTCTCGGGAAACCAAGCTGGAACTGTTGCTGCCAAAACTCCACCGGGCTTCAGGACGCGGGCTAGTTCTGCCATGCCACCCTCATCGTCGGGGATGTGCTCAAAAACCTCGGAGCAGATAATGCGATCAAAGGTGTTATCTGCGAAAGGTAAGCGCAGAGCATCACCGTTGAGACAAGCTCCAAGGCCATCTGGATCGGCCTCTCCGGCTTCTCTCATTGCCCAGAACAAGGCCTGAACAGGTGGGAGTTCTTCAAAGTCGTAGTCAAGAGCAACTACTTGGGCACCTCTGCGAAAACACTCGAAAGAGTGACGCCCAGCCCCTGCTCCCATATCAAGCACAAGGTCTCCCTCGTTCAGTCCAAGTTGTTTGTAATCAACGGTTAGCACGGTGTTGTCCTCATGCCCTTCTCTAGGCTGGTCTGACCGGGTGGGG
>JBBDMQ010000044.1:1538-7653 GCA_040878245.1 Microthrixaceae bacterium | reverse complement strand
CCACTCCTGCATGACTTTCAAGTATTGCTTCAACTGCCTGAGGCCAAACCTTCTCGCCACCGCTGATGATGATGTCATCTGCCCGACCGTGTACCGATAAGAGTCCGGTGGCCGCATTGATCTGGCCAAGGTCACCTGTCAGTAGCCACCCTTGAGCATCTTTGGGATCGGCAGCATTTCGGTAAGTTCGAAGAAGGGTAGGGGAGCGGATCTCGATCAAGCCAGACTCAGTGGTTCGCACCTCCACGCCGTTCAGCGCCAAGCCCTCGTAGACCACACCACCAAAAGTCTCGGTCATTCCATAGGTCGCAATGGTGTTCTTCGGTCGCTGACTAGGGATTGCTGAGCCGCCTAACAAGATGGTGTGAAAGCTTTCGGGGTCTATGCGCGCCAACAGAGTTGGAACCAAAGACACATGGGTGGCGCCATCTAGTTGGGCCTTGGCTATTTCTGTTGGGTCTGCATGGTCGAGAATGATCAGATCAGACCCAGTATGCACAGCGCGACTGAGCACTGACAGGCCTCCCACATGCGATAGCGGGAGGCAGGCTAACCAACAGCAGTCCGCAATGACTCCAGCAGCCGTCGAGGTGCAAAACGCTGCGTACTCAACTGAGGTATGGGTGTGTACCGCCCCTTTGGGGACCCCCGAGGTGCCAGAAGACATGACCACGAGTGCGTCGCCCTCTTCAACGGGTATTGAGTTGCCGAAATGATGACGCTCGCCATCTGCATCGATGATGGCAGCTGGCTTCATTGCTTGAATGATTGCGTGGTTATACGCCTGGGGTGCCTTGGAGTCGAGTGGCAGCACGGCATCGCCCTGCTCCCAAGCGCTCATGAGAGCCCGCAGAAAAGCCGGGCCAGAAGGAATATCAAAGGCTATGAGTTCTCGCACTTCACTAAGAGTGCCATCTACAGTTGCATAGTGCAGAACGGGCCGGGTCAAGGGGTAGCAGTTGTGAGATTGTCAGCCGGACCCCCAGCATGGGTGTTGGCGGTCTTGCTGCCACTCGGCGCAATTGGTTTGATCTGGTTTCGTAGCTCGGACTCGGGATTAGTTTCAACTCCGTCAGACCCTGTTTCTCCGCAGTTCATGGCAGTCCTCACCATGATGGCGGTAGTCCTGCTGTCTTGGCGCTCTCTCACTCAACGAGCGGCGCTCGATGAGCACGGCCTGCATTGTCGAAACCTCACCATGAGTTACCACCTTGAATGGGAGCGCATTGAGCGACTGCAACTTGTTCACCGTGGAGGACTTCAGATTGTTGAGGTGCGGGTTCGTGGTCTCCGACGGTATAACCGGCTTGGAGCTGCTACTCGATTTTCTGGAGAAGAGGCTGAGGCCGTACTTGATTCGTTACGAGCACATCCTCAAGCTTGCGCGCTATTAGAAGTACCGCAGATCTAACATCACCTGAAGATGCCAGCTACTCCTGCCAATTCACAGAATCATCACGCACCGCTTCCCACCAACTACAAAAAGTGGATCCTTGGCGCTCGGCCAAAAACTCTGCCTGCAGCGGTAGCACCAGTTCTTGTGGGTACCTCTGCGGCGGCGGGTGTTGAGTCGGGGTTGTTCAAGGGAGTCCAACTTTGGATATTTCTATGCGCTCTAGGTGTCGCAGTTTTTGTTCAGATAGCGACGAACTATGCAAACGACTATAGCGACGGAAAGCGTGGTACTGATGACCCTGCACAACGAACAGGGCCGCCACGATTAGTGGGAAACGGTTTAGCTACACCATCCGAGGTGAAGCGGGCGATGTTGATCTGCTTTGGGCTGACTGCCTTATGCGGGTTGCCATTGGTGCTCTTTGTGGACTGGAGGCTGGTTTTCGTTGGTTTAGCTGCAATGGCGGCAGGCTGGTTCTATACCGGTGGAAATCGGCCGTATGGATACGCTGGGTTTGGTGAGATCTTTGTATTCGTATTCTTTGGTCTGGTAGCGACTCTAGGGTCGTTTTTTGTGCAAGCAGGGGAGCTCTCTTGGCTGAGCTTGGGCTCTGGCACTGCCATGGGTTGCTTGGCAACAGCGTTACTTGTGGTGAACAACTTGCGAGATATCCCTGGTGACACCTTGGTGGGGAAGAAGACGCTTGCGGTTCGACTCGGAGAGAGCCGCACTCGACTCCTTTATGTTGCACTGATTGTGATTCCGGTGCTGCTTGTCCCGCTCCTGGCCGGATTGAGCGGGCGTGGCGTAGCCGTGTTAGCGCTGCTTGCGATCGTTCCGGCACGACAGCCCATCACGTTGGTGCTCTCGGGCGCCTCAGGTCCAGCGCTCATCCCCGTTCTGGTCAGAACGGGTCAAGTTCAGATCGTGTACGCGCTGCTGCTGACTGCGGGATTTTGGATTGGCGGTTAGCTCAAGCTAACGGCTGCTGCTGGCCAGAAACTCAAGAATTGCATGTGCGGTCATCTCTGGCTGTTCTAGGTGCGCCGCATGCCCAGCAGACGCAATGGTCATACTGCTTGCATTGCTGCCAATGTGCTCGACTAAGCGCTCGGCAATCTGAGAATAGCGAACATCATTCGATCCAGTAATCACTAAAACAGGGCATCGAATAACTCGTAACTGATCCCACAGCGGAGTCATCGAGCCAGTGCCTGCAAACTCTAGGCTTGCCGCCAAGCCCCCAACCGTGTTGCTACGCCGCTCCTCATGAAACCGCATATCTTCAGTGAGTCCAGCAAACATGGGCTGCTCAAGCCATGAATCCAGAAACTCATCAAGGCCAACCTCAACAAGGGACTCGGCTTGCTGACGATCCCAGTTTTGGCGCTGCGAGCGCTCAATCGGGTCGTCAATGCCAGCAGTCGCACCAATCAGTACTAGCGACTGAAACAGTTCCGGGTGGCTCACTGCAGCCTGAAGGCACAAGCGACCACCCATCGAATAACCAATGTAGTGAGCAGACCCTGCAGTTGCACACAACAATTCGGCACCCATCTCAAGGCGAGCATTGCCAAACTTTGCCGACTGTCCATGTCCTGGAGCGTCAACTGCGAGCAGCCCTTTTTGCTCCGCAATCAGTGAACCAAATCTGCCAAGACATTGTGCATTTTGTGCAAAACCGTGAACAAAAACGCAGTCACCGCTCACCGCACCTAGTAGCCGGGCAGCTAAAGAGTTTGAAGTTACCTTGACCTCTACTTCAGCAGTCACTGCACTACACCGTAGGGTGGAACAAGTTATGGATACGACACAACCGGTGAGCGAACCACAAAAAGGCTGCGATGTGGCGGCTACATATTGCGCCACTCTGGTTGATGAGTGGGTACGGCTCGGCATGACCGATGCAGTTATCTGCCCCGGGTCTCGATCTACTCCGATGGCCCTTGCGGCAGCTCAAGACAGCCGGCTGCGCGTGTCCATGCACCATGATGAGCGTTCGGCCTCATTCATGGCGCTTGGTCTAGGGCTCTCAACCGGACGTGCCGCCTTACTGCTCTGCACAAGCGGTACTGCAGCAGCAGAGTTTCATGCTGCTGTCATTGAGGCGCATCAAGCCTTTGTGCCCCTTCTTGTGATGACTGCCGATCGCCCTGATGAGCTTCATGGGGTTGGAGCGCCACAGACAATCAATCAGCGTGACCTCTTTGGTTCTGCCGTCCGATGGTACTGCGAGCCCGGAGTTCCTGCGGAGGGCGGGGCGCCATGGTGGCGTGACCTAGCCAGAGATTCTTGGATCAGAACCCTGGGTGAGCATCCGGGTCCAGTGCACCTCAACCAAGCCTTTAGAGAGCCGCTCATAGGCACGGCTGGCGAGTTGCCAGCTCTTCGTGAACCGCTCGTGGGCTTCTCTGATGATGCCATGCCAGCCACGGGTGCTCAGTGGGGAGTTACTGATGAGGAACTCGCCAAACTTGTTGTTTCCTTCAGCGGGCGGACGGGTGTGATCATCGCTGGCGTCCGAGCGGCCAGAACTGTGAGCGAGGTCAGCGCAATTTTTGAGCTCGCACGACATTTAGGTTGGGTAGTCATTGCAGATCCAGCCTCTGGTTGTCGGATTGATCAAGCTGAAACCATTACAGCAAGTGATGCACTGCTACGTTCTCAGGCTTTTGCCGTAGCTCATCAGCCCGAAGTGATCATTCGTCTTGGAGGACTGCTGAGTTCTCGGGCTCTGAATTCTTGGGTGGCCTCTGCGCCGGCTTTGAAGATCGGCATTGATTGCTACGGCTCGGTTCCAGACCCTGATGCGGTACTCAACCAAAAGATCCCAGCAGACATCGAGTCAGTGTGCCGACAATTGCAATCAGTGGTTCATCAGGGTGCGCCTGCGGCCTGGCGTGAGGCATGGATTTCGGCTGAGCAAACTGCGACACAAGCAATAAATTCGGTGCTGGGACAGTATGTCGACGCCACCGAGCCAGCGGTAGTGATTGACCTATTCACACTGCTCCCAGAGGATGGGATTTTGGTGCTGTCATCCTCGATGCCTGTGCGAGATGCCGAGTGGTACGCACCAGCGCGCTCAGGACTGCGGGTGCTGAGCAACCGAGGAGCAAACGGCATAGACGGTGTGACTTCGACTGCGGTCGGAGCAGCACTTCCTGCGAAGGTCACCGTGTTGCTCATCGGAGATATTGCATTTTTGCATGACACCAATGCACTGCTCGGTCTATTGAACCGTCACGTGAATCTAGTGATTGTGGTGATTGACAATGACGGCGGAGGAATCTTTTCTTTCTTATCACCGCACGCCCTTCTTGAGTCAACACGCTTCGAGCAACTCTTCGGAACCCCTCATGGAGTTGACCTACTGAAGATTGCTGCTGCTCATCAGATCCCTGCCGAACGCGTCTCGACCAGAACTGGCGTGCAGGCAGCTATTGCTGGAGCACTTACTCGCGGCGGCCCACGAATCGTTGTCGTTCCTACTAATCGTGAGCAGAATCTGGCGGTGCATGAGGCACTCAATGAAGCAGTGAGTCAAGCGGTTCAGGCCCTAGAGCAGTAGCCTGAAGGAACACGTTGTTGAAAGAAGCGGCATGCAAGACGAGATCACAGCGGAGATCAGTCCGGAAAACAGTTCACCTGTGGCTCGGCTGACTGGTTCATCGGAAGTAGCTCTTGGGAGAGAGCTTGGATGGGCCGAGTTCGGCCACCCCGACGGTGACGTTGTGTTCTGGTTTCATGGGACGCCCGGCGCCCGCTTTCAAGTCCCGCCACGAATCGGTGAGGTCGCACTACAACGCGGGTTTCGGGTGATCGCCGTTGAACGACCAGGGACAGGCCGCTCAAGCAATCACCGCTATGAGCGAATCATCGATTTTGCTTCGGACTTTGAGGCTCTTGCCGATGCGCTCGGTGTTGAACGCTTTGCCGTAGTAGGGCTATCTGGCGGTGGGCCCTACACCCTTGCGGTAGCGCAGCACATGCCAGAGCGCGTGGTTTTGGCGGCGCTTCTTGGCGGTTTCGGTCCTGTGCGAGGCTCAGACGCAGTGTTTTCATACACTCGCCTTTTGCGATTCATGGCGACACCTCTCGAGGTTCTTCGGAGTCCAATTGGTGGCCTGTTGAACAAAGTCGTCTCTGTAGCTACACCCGTGGCAGACCCGGTATTTAGTTTGTATACCCGATTTTTAGGGTTTGCCGACCGTCCCATCCTTGGCAACCCTCAGTTCAAAGCAATGTTCCTTCATGATCTGATTACTGCCGGCGAGCTTCGAGCCACGGCCCATGATTTAGCATTGTTTGCTCGCCACTGGGGTTTTCAACTAGCGGATGTCACGGTACCCGTCGTGGTATGGCAAGGCCTGTCGGATGTCATAGTGCCTCCGAGTCACGGGCACCATCAGGCCGCAAGATTAGGTAATGCCGAGCTCCGAGTTCTGGCCGGCGCTGGCCACTTTGCAGGTTTCTCAGATGCGGTTCAAGTTCTTGATCGTATTCGGCAAATATGGGCTGAACAGACTGCTGAGCCAGTAGCTTCTAGCGGCTCTGGTCCCATGCGGGCTCAAGATCCGACCGACCCACTGCCAGACTGAACTGCCAGACTGAATTCGGGCTCACTGAATTCGGACCCACTGATTTGGGGCTCACTGAATTGTGGCTCACTGAATTGTGGCTCACTGAATTGTGGCTCACTGAATTGTGGCTCACTGA
>JBBDMQ010000044.1:0-1438 GCA_040878245.1 Microthrixaceae bacterium | reverse complement strand
ATTGTGGCAGGGTGTTGCGGTCTAGACCCGAACCATTGCTCCGAGCAGGGCTTGGGCCTTGGCGCGGGTCTCCTCAAGTTCGGCTAGGGGGTCCGAGTCGGAAACCACACCAACTCCGGCAAATAGTCTTGCCGTATCGCCCTTCAGCTCAACAGAGCGGATACCAACTGCAAATGCGCCATTACCCTCTGAATCAGTCCAACCAACTGGACCTGCGTACGGTCCGCGATCAGCTTGTTCAAGTTCTTCAATCACTGCCAGAGCAGGCTCCCGTGGCCAACCGCCTACAGCGGGAGTGGGATGCAACGCTGCAACAAGATCAAGCACTGGGGGAGTCGGTCGTGAAAGTCTTCCTTCAACGCTGCTGGCAAGGTGTTGCACGGGTCCGGCGGCCACAACTGAGGGAACTGGTTCGACATCAAGATAAGAACACCATGGCAACAAAGTGTCATGCACCATATCGATCGTGATCTGGTGTTCGGCACGATTCTTCTCTGACCTCAGCAGCTCTGTCGCTCGGCGCTGATCTTGCTCGATGTTTCCAGTGCGTGGGGTTGTGCCAGCCATGGGTGAGCCCGCACAATCTCGCCCACCCGAGAGACCAGTAGCTCGGGGCTAGCCCCAACAAAACCTCCAACAACAAAACACATAGCTGCTGGGTACATTTTGATGAGTTCTTCATAAAGTGCAACTGCTTGGATCGGTGTATCAGTTCGTACAAGCAACTCTCTTGCAAGCACCACTTTGGTGAGCTCAGCAGCCCGAATCCGCACCGTGGCCTGTTGCACCGCATCACAAAAGTCCTCTGGGGAACGGACACTTTGAAGCTCAACCTTTGTTGGCTTGTCATTCAATGCCTTCAGAGCAGCCGGCTCGGTAGTCGCCGAAGGCGTTCCTGCAGGACGTGACTGAGCAAGGTCCTTCCGAGTCGGTCCGATTTCGGTAGACCAACGTGCGCCTTCTGCAGTCTCACCGTGGATGACGCTAGGAATAACCAACGTTGCCGAAGCTGTGCGATCAAAGGGTAGGGCACCAAATGCAACGGGACCCGATCCTGGGGTGCCGACCTCGTCTTGGGTGTCTATCTGACGTAGAGCCTCTGTCACGAGGTAGACGTGATCTGTCCAAGGTGCTGGCAGGTGGATCTCTGCAGCCTTACCAGAGCCCCAGAGGGATCGCCTGGGCGACTGAAATGCAACAACCTCGGAGGGTTGTCCAGAATTCGTAGAGTCAGGAAGCTGCCGGGTTGAACCTCTATGGCTAGGGTCAGCCACTTTCGTGACTGCATACAACTGCTGCATTACCGAGATGACCTGCAGGTGGCCGTGATGAGTTGAGAGATCCCGGCCGTAAACAAGGATCGGCGCAGATTGGTAAACCCCTGACGCTCGAGCGAGGCCAGCATGACAGCAGGCTCAGGAAGGTACGCAACCGAACG
>JBBDMQ010000043.1:0-7701 GCA_040878245.1 Microthrixaceae bacterium | reverse complement strand
AGAATGCGCTCGCACCCGTTACCAGAAGCTCGACAGTATTCAGATCTCATGCTCACGGAATTGCGAAAAGTTATTCCTAGTTTTCTTCGCCGGGTGGATCTTCCTGATCGGGGTGGGGCATCCTCAAATTACATGACCGCGAATCGTGAAGCTATGGAAACGGTTGCGTACGAGATGCTTCCGGGTGACGAGTCCTCGGGTCTAGCTGCGCCGACGGTGACCTTGCTCGACTGGGATCCAGAAGGTGAAGTAAAGGTCATTGCGTCAATGTTGTATCCCCATACAAGCATTCCAGAAGCTCAAATTTTGGATCGTGTGAGGTTGATGTCGGTTGATGATCGACTGTCCGTTGCTCGTGCTTATGTCGGAGAGCGAACGAACAGGCGGCACAAGCCAGGACGCGCACTCGAGAGAACCGATTATCGATTTGATGTGGTTTCTGATTACGGGGCGTTTAGAGATTTGCAGCGACACCGGCTCATGACCATTGAGTGGCAGGAACTTACTCCGAGGCATGGCTATACACGGCCGGTGTCAATCGATGATGCTGGACTGACTGCGCAGTTCGACGATGCAATGGGGGTTTCTAAAGACCTCTGGACCGACTTATCTGAACGATTTCCTGAGCGTGCAGGATACGCAGTTTCGCTGGCCTACCGGATTCGATACGCAATGCAGTTCAATGCCAGAGAAGCAATGCATCTGATCGAACTGCGTACTTCAATCCAAGGTCATCCCAGCTATCGGTCAGTAGGACAAGAGATGCACCGACTTATTGCAGAACAAGCTGGCCACCGAACAATTGCAGAAATGATGCTGTTTGTGGACCACTCAGGTGAGCCCGAACTCGAGAGGCTTCAGGCCGAACGACAAGCTGAATCTCGGCGCCCCTCAGCTAGCTAGCGGAACTTACCCGATGCTTCTTGCCCAATTCAGGAGCGAATATTCCCCTAAGAATCAAGCCTATTCAGAGAATTTGTTGTTAATGGCGCTAAAGGTGCGCAATGAGTGTCTAGGATGCGGCCCGACTTGAGCCGAACAGTGGCTCGATTACGTGAACGGAAGAGAAATCTTGGTAGATGACATTGACGGCGAAGATGCCGAAGACCTCGAGGAAGATGAACTCGAGGAAGACGAGCTTGAAGAAGACGAACTTGATGATGATGAGGACGGTGAACTCGACGACCTTGTTACTGGTGATGTGCTCGTTGATGAAGTCTCTGCCGAAGTTGTCGTTGAAGAGGAAGAAGAAGCACCAGCGGCTCGCCGTAAGCGTCCCTCTGATGTCAATGATGACGAAGACGAAGATGTCGACCCCGACGATGTAGAAGCCGATCTTGACGCCATCCTTAAAGACCGAATCGCCGCAAGTAGTGATGATGACGAAGAGGAAGAAGAGGTAGCAGACTCTTCATCTGAGTCTGACGGCACCGAACGTGTCGCTGCTAAATCGGCCGAGGAATTCACCTGTGGTACTTGCTTCATGATTGTGCATCCGCGGCAGTTTGGACCGAAGGACCACTTAGTGTGCCCCGAGGGATACTCGCCATGCCCATCCATCGTGCAGGTTCAAAGACGTTTGAAGAAAGCTGCGAAGAAATAAAATCGAGCGGCTGCGCCCTCAGACTTTCGGGAGTCTGCAAATCGGGGCATCCTTGTAGTTATGTCTGAGACATTCAACGAGAATGAACCATTAGAAAAGGTTGCATCAAGTCGGTCGCGAACTTCAGGCGTTCAGCAATTTGTTGGTCACCAAGCAGTATCGGCGCAGCAGGTCGTTGGGGCTCTGACAGAAGCTGTCCCGTTGCTAGTGAATAGAAGCATTCGTCAAATTGAATTAGCTGGCTCGTTACTGATGGGGCTGACTTGCCATGTCACAGCAAGAGGGCAACAAAAACTGACAGTCGAGCAACTCCATGCTGCTGGTGCAGTGCAACCTGAGCCTCTTGACGTACTTGATGTGCTTCAGAGCGATCCGCCAGAGCAAAGTAAGTCATCAGAAGCTCGAGAGGATGCTGTTTCGGCGATGACTAGCACCATTGCTCCCACTGCTCCTGAGCCGATTCTTGTCGAGGCTGAATTGGGAGTCCCTGACTACGACAGCCTGGCTGCATCACAGGTGGTGCCGAGGCTAGCCATGCTCTCATCAGAAGATTTGGCAGCGATACTTGCCTATGAACAGTCGCATCGTCGTCGTCAGACAATTATGAATCGTGCGATTGAGCTTATGGAGTCCTACCCAAATGACCCCGAGTAGCTCAGATTGGCCCACACGGCCTGCAGAAGGCCCAACCTCGCAGGTTGCAGCAACAGATGAGGCGCTCGGGCGAAAACATCAAACCTCGGTGCGAACTGCCCGTGTGTCGGATACACAGGAGCTTGATCGACTGAGGGCTCTCGCAGCAGTTCATATTTCCAACGAACGCGGGGGGGAGGTGGCGCTCCTCCAAGAGTTTGCAGATGTAAGCGCAATCGCTGAACTAGGTCAGGGCCACAGCAGCCCTGCTCACTTGGTACTTCTTGCTCTGATTTCAGAGGAGATAGTTGGCTACTGTGCCGCTGTGGCGGTGCAATGCTCTGATGAGTTCACTATCTGTCAGATACGTGAACTCTTTGTTGAGTCTGAGGTACGAGAAATTGGTATCGGTGAAATGCTTATGGACTCTCTCACCGAGTGGGCGCTGGAGAAGGGTTGTGCCGGCATTGATGCCACGGCGATGCCTGGGGACCGAGAGACCAAAAACTTTTTTGAGACGTTTGGCTTAGTTGCTCGGGCAATCACAGTGCACCGAGATCTTCGCGAGCGATGAGTCTGCCAGCGATTCATGTATGTGCGCTGTTGCAGCAGGGCGATGAGTTCTTGATGCTTCGCAGACGCTCGCATTGGTCACTCCCCGATGGATCCGTCAATCTTGGCGAAACTTTGGCAGAGGCAGTAGCTCGAGTTCTAGAAGAGCAAGTGGGATTATCTGATGCAATTTGTGGGCCATTCATTGGATGGTCCGAGACGGTTGAAGCAGAAGTACACGGACCACACATCCTCAGGATGTATTTCCAAGCAGTAATCCTTGATCAAGCCGCCGTACCAGCTTCCGAGATAGCAGAAGTCAGCTGGATACCGTCTTGGGACGCAGCAGAACTCGGCCTGACCGATGGTCTGGCTGAGTTCCTGAGCGATCATGGGTTGATAGAGACGATGGTTTAGCGGCCCTTCCATTCGGGCGGACGCTTCTCGATGAATGCGTTCAGTCCCTCGGCGAAGTCCTCGGTGCCAAACATCTTGACGATTCCATCCCCAGACAATTTCCAACCGATTTCGTCTGGCTGATCAGTGGCCTCAATTAAAATCTTCCTGCTCTCACGAACGGCAAGTGGAGCATTTGCAGCGATCTCTTGGGCAAGACCCTTTGCAGTCTCGAGAGCTTCACCCTCATCACATAAACGGTTCACCCAACCAAAATCAAAAGCGCGCTCTGCGGGAAAGTCAAGCCGTCCGGTGAGCACAAGTTCCATGGCAACATTCCGTGGAAGCTTACGAGGCAGTCGAAAGAGTCCACCTGCTGCTGCTACAAGGTTGCGCTTCACCTCGGGTACACCAAACACTGCTGTACGAGACGCAACAACTAGGTCCGCAGCGAGCACCAGTTCGGTACCACCCGCAAGAGCTGGGCCGTCTACTGCGGCAATAATTGGCTTTGTTCGCTCCCGCTGAACAAAGCCTCCAAATCCACCTTTGGCAGTTGACATTCCGCCCGGGTCTACAGACATCTGTTTGAGATCTGCACCTGCACAAAATATGTAGCCTTTTTCAGTCTTCGCTCCGGTGAGGATCCCAACCCACACCTCATCATCAGCCTCTATCTGATCGATAGCCGATTCAATGCCCTGAGCGACTGCGCTGTTCACAGCGTTACGCGCCTCTGGGCGGTTAATCGTAATTATCCCAATATTTCCAATTTTTTCATAGTCCACTGTCATGGACAGAAATCTAGCGCAGGTACTGCGCGGTTGGTTCGTTTGATCCTGCCGCTACCTGAGGCATCTCAGGCCACGGCAGAACCAAATGTCATTACTGGGGTTCTTCGGCTGCGGGTTCTTCGGCTGCGGGTTCTTCGGCTGCGGGAACTTCGGTGACGGACTCCGCTGTTGCCTCAGTAGTTGCTTCAGTAGTAGTTGCTTCGGTAGCAGTTTCTTCGGCAACAGTCTCTACAGCAACAGTTTCTTCGGCAGTAGTTTCTTCAGCGGCGGTCTCCGCTGTTGCGTCAACTGGCTTGCTGTCCTGAGATTTATCCGCTTTCGACTTTGTCTGGGCAGACTTCGCAGCTCCAGACTGTGGTCCGCGTGGCCCAGATCGGCCGCGCTTCTTCGAAGCTGCGGCAACCTCGGCTGGATCAAGACCAAAGAGCAGAACCATATTTGGAAGACGATCACCAACTCGTCGGACTGCATCAAGCAGAGCTGGTGACGGCTCCTCAGGTGCACCGGTGGGAGTCACAAGATTGCGAACAGGCGAGAACGCAAGGGCATCTAGCGCAGCGGCCCACAGGTCTTGATTGACGGTGGGCGTTAAGCCCTCTGATACTGCTGCTACTAGTCGACTAGAAACCTCTACCGGTAATGGCGCTCCAGCCTTAGGCGGACGAGAACTCAAACGAAGTGCACGAACAAAGCGACCTGCATCAAGATTTGCGGTCATGTCCGAGATCCAGAGAGTTTGTTCCTCTTCTATACGTCGGGTGAGTCCGGCTTGGATCTGGTCCTTCATTGTTAAAGCTGCCTCGTCACGCGCTACGCCGTCTGCTGCAACAATCACGGAGCGAAGGTCTCGAAGGTCTAGTTCGTCTAGGTCAGCTAGGGCAGCTTCTGCTCGGTCAAGCCACTCAGCGGCGCGGAGCTGTGGCAACAACTGCTCAGCTAGGGCAATCAGTTGCTCCGAGGGGATTTCCGGACGGTTCTCTTTCTTTGCTAGCGCATTTTGCTCTGCAATTGCTTCACGAACAGCGGGAACTCCGCCGCGAATTACTTGCTCGGCAATAGGTCGGTGTTCAACTGGAAGCGTGTCAAGTACAGCTGAGCGATGAGTACGGCCCGGGCGCAAGCGTTTTGGTCTTGGACGCTCTGGAACTGCATCAGGACGGGGGCCACGTGAGCGATCCCCACCCGGGCGATCGTTGCGCGGTCGATCGCTGCGAGAGCGATCACCATCTGGGCGGTCACTGCGCGGCCGGTCGCCGTCGGTGCGTCCTTTTCGTTGAGCGCCGTCACGGCCGCCCGGGCGGTCACCTCGGGGCCCACGGTCTCCTCGTTCTCCTCGGTCTTTTCTTCCTCCACCACCATCTCTGGAGCGGCCAGATTTCTCTACATAGGTGGTAGTTACCAGCGGTTCATCCTGACGGGTACCGATCACTGTCAGCATGTCAGGCTCTTTTCGAGCAGCCTTTGGTGGCAGCACGCTAAGAATCTCAATACCTTCTAGTTCAAACTCGGCATCTGCTCGAACAACGTCACCAACCTCGCAACCGGTAGGCAAGACTTCTGAGCGTAAATCGCCTTTGGGCTGTTTGGCGCCGGCAGCTCGCCAGGTCCATGTGCCATCGGGGCGTTTACTTGTAAGTTCGATCTCTAGACGACGGGGCATAGTTGCGCCAACCTAGCGAAGATCAACCCCAAAGGAGAACCCCTGATGGCAAGGAATACCGAGATGAGTAGTTTCGAGCTTGCAGCTGAGGCTTCTGATAGCGCAGAAGAATCCGCTAGTCCTGCGCAAACTATTGTTATTACTGGCGTTACCGGACAGGTAGCTGAGGTTGTAGCCGCAGAGTTAGCGAAGCGTCATCACGTGATCGGATTGGCTCGTTTTAACGACCAGGCGGCAAAGATCCGCCTTGAGGGATGCGGGGTGGAATGTATTGCAACTGACCTACTTGCCGCAGAGTTTGTTGGTGTGCCCACAAATGTCGATGTCGTGTTGAACTTTGCCGTTGCAAAGTCGCAGCGTTGGGATGTTGACCTTCGCGCAAACGCCCAAGCTGCAGGTTTGCTCATGGCGCACACGCGGCCCCAAGCATTTCTGCACTGTTCCTCAACGGGGGTGTATGCACCTTCTGGCGCGAAGGTGCTTGACGAGTCCTCTGCGCTCGGGGATAACCACGCTCCCATAATGCCGACCTATTCCATTTCGAAGATTGCTGCCGAGGAGGTAGTGAGAACCATGTGTCGCCACCTTGACGTGCCGACAACAATCGCTCGCCTGAACGTGCCCTACGGGATTGGCCCTCTCGGTGAGCCCAGGGGATGGCCGGCGTTTCATCTCGCCATGATGCAGCAAGGGTTGGCAATCCCAGTCGCCACTGATCAACCCAACCTATTTAATCCAATCAACCTGATAGATATTGCAGCGGCAGTGCCAACGCTCGTAGGCGCAGCCACTGTTCCTGCAACCATTGTGAACCTTGCTGGTACAGAACAGGTTGCTCTTGAAGCTTGGTGTGAATTCTTGGCTGAGCACTGTGGATTTAATGCATTATTTGAAGTGACTGAGTCAACTATCGGTGGCGTCACAGTGGATACCTCAAAGATGGAAAGCATCTGCGGAGGTACTCAAATCCCGTGGCGCGAAGGGTTTGGGGCATTAGGCGATGCCTTCTTAGCTTCTAGCGATCACCCGTCCTGAACCCGCTCCTTCGCTAGGACGGGCTTATCCATTTCTCTCTTCGTTCTGGGGGTCATAAGTTTTGATGAGAGCAAGTCCGCTGAGTAATGCATTCTCAATGGCTTCGGGTAGAGCAGGGTGACACCAAATTTGCTCCTCCGCTAGACGGTCAGCCGGAATATTGAATTGCATTGCCTGAGCTAGCTGCTGCATCAAAGTCGCAGCTTGTATGCCAAGAACATGGGCTCCAAGGATGCTTAAGTCGTTCGGATCGATAAGGATTTTGACAAAGCCCGTTGTGTCTTCCAGCGCCCATCCATAGGCCACGTTGGAGTACTCACAAGAACCAATAACGAACGCCCGCTGACTCGACCTGAGTTCTTGCTCCGTAAGGCCAACAGAACCAATCTGTGGATGCGAAAACACTGCGGAGGGCACCACACGCTGGTCAATGCTGATGGGGGAGTCGGGGTGAAGCAAATTGTGGCTCACCACCCTTGCCTCTTGGTTAGCTAAGTGTTTCAGTTGCCATCGATTCCGGACATCGCCAAGCGCCCAAACTCCTGTTGCATTGGTAAGCAATGTCGAATCAGTTCGTATGTAGCCCTCTGCATCAAGTTGTACGCCAGCGCTTTCAACACCGAGCTGAGCTCCGTTCGGCCTGCGCCCCGTTGCAATGAGTAAGTCATCGCTTCGGAGTACCGAAATCTTCCCCACGGCATCTCGCACTGTCAGCTCAAAGGTGTTCTCGGAGTGCTCAACTGACAGGGCAGCGGTATCGAGGCAAAGGTCAACCTGCTGTGAAAATGTCTCAGTAAATTTTGCTGAGATTTCATGATCGGTGTGGCGAAGCATTTCCGAACCACGATGAACAACGGTGACTGAGGAGCCAAGTGATGAAAACACGTGACCAAGCTCAGCTGCGATAAATCCGCCCCCAACAATGATGAGGCGTTCTGGGAGTTGTTCAATTCGCATAATCGTGTCTGAGGTATGAAACGGAGTGCCTTCTAACCCTGGAATTTCAGGTAGGTGTGAGTGTGCTCCCG
>JBBDMQ010000042.1:0-7723 GCA_040878245.1 Microthrixaceae bacterium | reverse complement strand
CTCCTGCTTGTAAGTGGTCGCCAAGCTCGGACAGCCGATTATTGAGCGGCCCGGATTTCATGCCTTTAGTGGCATAGGAAAACCGTTTTTTAGCATCAAGGATTCCAGTCATTAGTGACCGCCAAGGCTCGCCGAGAGTGCCTGGCGAGATTTTGGGACCTGACTGTTTCCGTGGCACAGCAGATAGCACACGCGCACTCAATGCCGCAGCGCCCAGAACCACAATTCCAATTGGGCTGAGCCCCAGCAAAATACCTACTGAAGCACCTGCAGCAGTTACCAGAATGGCTGAAGGGGAGGTGATAGCGCGTGCAACCGGCGGGGTCAGGAAACGGTCACGATAAGAGGACATTGCACACCATGTTTGCAGGGGTTAGGGCTAGAAGGTGGTGACTGAGACGAGTTGGCCTGAATTTTGCCTAGAAGTTGCTGACCACCGCAGCAAAAACTTGATTGATCGTGGTTGCATCGCTTGCTTGATATGCAGTTGCATTTGAGGCCTCGGAGATTTGCCGAAGCTCTTTGGGGTCGGCCCCCGTTCCGTAGGCCACAGTAAATATTCTGACCGGTTTTGAGTTTTCGCCATTGCTATTGAGCTTGATATCAGCGAGCAAAGAAGCGAACTGCTTCTTGTCATCATCGGGAGTGCCATCGTCATTCATGCCATCAGTGAGCACCACAACTGCATTGATCAATGCGGGGTCGTACTCTGCGAGCATTGCGTTGTAGCTCTGCTGAGTCACATCGTAGAGAGGGGTGCCGCGAAGGGGCTGCAAACCATTGACCTGATTGATGAGCGACTCACGATTGGGGCCGATTGGAGCGACCGGGCTGAGGTCGGTGACTATTGGGGTTCCGTCATCGGTGGTCGTGAAGATGCGTAACCCGACCAAGTCCTCAGCTTTGAAGTTATCGAGCCCATTACTGACGGCCTCTTTCGCCAAGTCCAACTTGGTTGGTCCAGATGGATCCTCGGGGTCTGCGGGGTCACCCATTGACCCTGACACATCAAGTACCAGCATCACCCTGGCGCCTTTGCGTTGCGTGGCCCAAGCAGCGAGCAGTTCCACCATCACTTTGCCCGAAGGAACCCCAAGAAGTGTTGCTGGCTGATCTGGGTTGACACCATTTGCGGAAACGATTGGTGCATCGAGAGCGACCTCGGGGTTGCCGGGCCGGAACCCGTACTCCAAGACCTTCTTCTGGTTTCCAGGCTGTTGGACATAGGCCTGAAACTTTTCTGCGGCAGCTGCCTGTGAGGAGGATACCCAAGGCGCATCAAGAATAAAGAAGGGGTTATCTGAATACAGGGTTCCTTCGGTGGGATAAATCGCAACGAGTGGGATGCGAGGCTTTTTGGGTTTTTCTCCCTGATCGAGGACACCATCGGGGTTTCCCTTGTTGTAGTCAATCAGCGACTTTTCTTCTACCGCAACGGCGCTGGCATAGGTCAATGCTGTGCCACGACGATCCGCCCGATACCAGTTGTTCAAGAAAGTCATGGTGATATCGCCGTAGTGAACTACTGATGACTCAATGTCGGTTCCGGATTGAATCACGCTGGGCGAAGCGAGATCTTCAGAAGACAGATCGCTGGTTTTGCCAGTGGCAGCGTAGGTCTGGGCAATAAGTGCAGAGAGGCCCGAAGTTGAGTAGTTAGGGTTCGTCTTGCCGAGCCTGAACGGACCCCACTCGGGGTGGCCATAATCTGCCCAGCCGGTGGGGGACTGAGCAAGACGAAGAATGTCTGCCCATCCCACTGGCTTTTCTGGGTAACCGAGTGCCTCTGCCATGGGTGCAGGCATGGCGATTACCAGAGGGGTAAGCATAAAGGAGGTGGCATCTGTTGGTGCCATGGGCGGCTCGCCAGCATCGGCAAGCTTTTGGTTCAAGATGGTTCCCCATGAGCTAGAGGCCGGAGACCAAATGACTGGTGCTGGGCCATTCACGGTGGTGTCCCAACCTTCGGAAAGCGCTGTCATTGCACTGCCCGAAGATTTGGAGCGCACGTCCACAAAAATACATTTCCCTTTGAGCGTGGCCTGAGGGGAGTCGTTAAAGGTGTCGGCGAGATCGCCGAGCAAATCAATCTTCTCTGAACTCACCGTGAGGTCAACGGTTACGCAGGACCCTCGGCGTGGGTCTGCGGTGGTATTCGTGCTCTCTTCCTGAGCGACATCGCTTGAGCCGCCAACACATGCGGCGGCAATGAGTGCAAAGCCCACAACCACAGAGGTTGTCAGCGCAAACTTTTTGGCCTGAGTCAATGGGTTGGTATACATCAAGTCTCCCTGTTTTTTTACTGACTGTTTTGTACTGAATGTTTGTTCTGAGTGTGGGCGTGCTGAGTGTGGTCGTGCTGAGTGAAGCAGGGCGTCATAAATCCCACATCTCTCGAAGGAGTTGTAGTACCCCTGCACTAGGCAGGTTTGACTCCTTCTCTACAGGATCAGTGTTCCACTTGGCTTCGGCAAGCAGATTGATCAGCAGCTTTGAATCGACCTGATCGAGAGCTCCCTTGGCAGTTTGTCCGACAGCGGGCACAAGTCGAACCTGAGCTTGGACAGATGGTACAAGAGCTTCTGCCGGTGCACTTACTTGCGTGTACTTCTTGGTTGAGTTTGGCAAGGATTGAACCTGTGCAGAAACAGCTCCCACGGTGGTAAAGGCCCCCTGCTTCGCAACTGCCTGCCCTAGAAGAGGAACGGAACTCTGTTGGAGAGTCCGACTCTTTTGAGTGAGTTGCTCGAACCAAGCAGGAAACCCTTCGCTCTCAAAATCAACGGAGGAGTACTCGGAGTTACCGAAGTAACTATTTGTGGCATCGGCGAGCACTGCGAGCCCTAGTCCAGTGTTGGGTGAAGGTATGCCGATGCTTTGTGGTTTCGGCAACGTCTGATTTTCGCCGAGACATTTCCAAGTAATGGGTCCGCCACAAGCCTGCTCGACATCCGGCTGGGCTGAAGTTAGCGACATAATTACTGTTTCTGAACTAGCGAGCACCTTGGAGGGTTCTGCAAGCACTTGGTCTGAGTCATTAGCAAAGCTGCGATTATCTTGCACAATTTTTTCCCACGGTCCGACGGTTAGCCAAGCCTCAAAACCGGGATCCTCGCTTTTGTTTAACTCTGTCAATCTGTCTGCTGTTGTTCCGGCTGTTTCGAAACTCACTATTAAGGACTCGTTCTGGTCGCCAAGTTTGGTGCAGATCTCTTCTAAGTCGCTTGCACACAACAGCCTAAATCTGCCGTCTGCATTCTGTGCGCTGTCACCGCCCGACCCGCTAGCCGAGCTATCGGCGGACTCCTCAGCAGTTTCCACTGAGTTGCGAAGAGCCAGCGATCCAAAAATCATGCCGACTGCTAGCAGTACTGCAGCAAATCGTCTCATGGTGCACTGTGGGTAGGCGGAGCGATGGGTTCCACTTGTCTGGACAGGTCTGGGTCAGGCTGGTCTGAATCAGGCTGGTCTGGATCAGGCTGGAGTAGGTCGGCCACAACGAGTGCTGTTAGGTCGTGTTCAGTTGGTTCGGCAATCTTGACCACCCGGCTTGCATGGCGGTTGACTGCGGCTTCGAACATGTTTCTTGCAACTCGAGCGTTGCCAAATCCCTTCTCTCGGGGTTGCGAATCAAGTTGTGCCGCAAACTCAGAACGTGCCTCTGCGGTGAGTTCGTAGCGTTGCTTTTTGCCCATTGAGTCGACAATCAGAAGCAGTTCCTCGGTTGTGTAATCCGGGAACTCAATCTGGGTAGGGAAGCGCGAACGTAGCCCTGGATTTGCGGAAAGAAACTCCTGCATCTCTTCCGGGTATCCAGCAACGACGAGTACCACGCTGTCTCGACGGTCTTCCATGAGTTTGACTATTTGATCGATTGCTTCCCGGCCAAAATCGTTTTCTCCGCCGCGAACCAAGGTGTAGGCCTCGTCAATAAAGAGCATGCCCTCATCGGCCTCATCAAATTTGGCCCGAACCAACGGTGCGGTTTGACCAACAAACCCGGCCACCAATCCAGATCGGTCGGTTTCTACGAGTTGCCCACGAGCCACAACCTCAAGGGTTCTATAAATCTGGGCAAGTAGCCGGGCAACAGTGGTTTTTCCTGTTCCTGGGTTGCCAGTGAAGACAAGGTGATTACTGGTTTCCATCGTTGGTAAATCTCGCCCAGCGCGTAGGGCTTGAACACACAAGAAGTCGGCCACTAAGTGGACGCGGGCCTTGACCTCGCTCAGGCCAATGAGCTGGTCAAGCTCTGCGAGCAGTTCCTCGAGCGGCCGCGCTGGCGGGTCGGTTGAAAGCTCAACTGACGCAGTTTCTTGCAGCGACTCGCTAGAAGCCTGTGCTTGCTCCGGCTTGTCTGTGTCACGAGGGGTTGCCGAAGGAGAAGGTCGAGCCGTCTTCATGCCAGCAAGAAGCTTTGATCGGAGCGCCGAGATTGCAGCAAGTTCAGCCGCTGAGGTGACTGCATCGAGCGAGGCCACCACGTGTGCAATATCTAAGGAGCGGTTGTAGTACTGCTGCGCCAACGAGGTGCCGGTGCGCTCGTCGGCACTAGTCAAAATTGAAAACAGTTCCGAGTCGGATTCGAGCCAATCCCGACGACCAACTACAAGCTCGCTGCCCCGAAGGGTTTCTGGTGTGGCCATCAGTAGTTGAGTATCTGGCAGCCGGTGGCCAAAGGCTTGAATCAGATTTTCGAGTTCGTCGGTAGTGTGTCGCTCATCTGCATCAATCATTGCGGTGGTCAGATTGAACGCTTCGACGGTAACAACGGAGCGAAGTTCTTCGGGGTTGATGTTATTGAGTTCAACGGTTGCACTGATCAGAGCTTCGGTGAGGTCATCAACAAAGCTAGTCACCACAGCATCAAGTACAGAAGTAGCCACAGCTAGAGAGTACCGGGGCTGTAGTAGTTGTGAGCCACGCTTTATCGAGTTTGAAGGGTGCATCAGCAAAAGCTGAGCAACCCATCAGGGCAGTCTGACCCCAGTTGCAGAAGCTAACCTGCGCATATGAGAACAACGCCGATGTCTGAACTAGCGAGTCGAGCAAAGCAATCCTCACGAGTTCTTGCAACAGCATCAACCGCTACTAAAAATGCTGCTCTGCTTGCTTCAGCCGACACACTTGTAGCCAGCGTTGACGCCATTCTTGAAGCTAATGCTCAAGATGTGAGCAACGCTGAAGCTGCGGGTATTGCTCCCGGTCTAGTTGACCGTCTTCGCCTTGATGCTGGCCGAGTTGAATCAATGGCCGGAGGGCTGAGGCAGGTTGCAACTCTTCCAGACCCGGTCGGCGAGGTGCTTGATGGATGGGTTCGGCCCAACGGTTTGAAGATCTCTCGGGTGCGAGTGCCGCTCGGAGTTGTTGCCATTATTTACGAAAGCCGACCCAACGTCACCTCCGATGCGGCAGCTCTCTGCCTCAAGTCCGGCAATGCGGCTTTTTTACGGGGTTCGTCAACAGCAATTCATTCGAACATTGCAATTGCTGGGGCACTTCGTTCTGCAGTGAGTAGCGAGGGTCTTCCCGCCGATTCAATTCTGTTAGTCGAAGATTCCTCTCGTGAGGCAGCAGTGGAGTTTATGCAGCAGCGAGGGTTTGTTGATTGCCTTATTCCCCGTGGCGGTCCGTCGCTCATTCAGTCGATTCTTGATAACGCAACAGTCCCGTATGTAATTGACGGCGATGGGAACTGCCATGTGTATGTAGATACACATGCAGACCTAAAGATGGCTGAATCGATTCTCATTAACGCCAAAACGCAGCGGCCCTCAGTGTGTAACGCTGCTGAGTCACTCGTCTTGCACCATGACATAGCCCAGCAGTTCTTGGCCCAGATAGACCAGTCGATGGCAGCAGTTGAGTTTGTCGGTGACGAGCGCTCCCAGAAGATGCTGAGCCGAGTCGGTCCTGCATCTCAAGCAGATTTTTTGACCGAGTTCTTAGATCTGAAGCTGTCAATCAAAGTGGTGGATTCACTCGATGAAGCAATTCTTCATGTGAACGAGCACAGTTCCGGTCACTCCGAATCCATTGTTACTAACGACTATGCGGCAGCAGAAACCTTTTTGGCTCAGGTCGACGCTGCAGCGGTGCTCGTCAACGCCTCTACTCGCTTTGTAGACGGTGAGGAGTTTGGCTTTGGTGCAGAGATTGGAATCTCCACCCAAAAGCTGCATGCTCGAGGGCCAATGGGTCTGCAGCAATTGACCACTGCCAAATTTGTGGTTCGTGGCGAGGGTCAAATCCGAGGCTAGTTGGCAGATCTGTCTGCCCTCAGTAACCAACTATTCGATGCCGAGTAGCACCACTTCTAGAATTCCACCGGGCGACTCGTAGGAAATGCTGTCGCCAATTACAGAGCCCAGGAGCTTCTCTCCAAGAGGAGATGTGGGAGACACAACGTGCATGTCTTCTCGACGTTCCTCTATAGAGCCGACTAGATACCGCTCAGCTTCTTCGTCCTTTTCATCGCTATAACGCATGATCACAATTGAGCCAGAGACCACCGTGTCTGATCCGCTGTTATCGACAATGGTGTAGTTCTCAAGAATCCCAAAGAGTTGAGCCACCCGCCCTTCCATCTTGGCCTTCTCTTCTTTTGCTGCGTGGTACTCGGCATTTTCTTTCAGGTCGCCGTGCTCGCGGGCCCGCTCAATCTTGTCTGCCAAGTCAATCCGACCATGTGTGCGAAGAAATTCAAGTTCGGCAACAAGGCGGTCGTACGCTGCTTGAGAGAGTTCGTGGGTTTGAGCCATAGGGACAGAATAGTTGCAGTGCGAGGAGGAGCGGCTACAAATATTCCTTCTGCTGTTCGCTACTGTTAGAGTTCAGGCCCTCTTAGAGCAAGTAGTTTGAGTTGAAGAGGCTCGCTAGCAGGCGCCGTTACCCTGGCGGGCAGATAGCCGTCCACGGAGGTGGGCGGTTTCTTTTTGCCCACTAGCGGTCACCAGTGATGTCAAGCAGATTCTCGAGTAGAGCCACCATAGGAGCAGCATATTTATGACGTACAGCATTGGTGTAATTGGCGGCGATGGTATTGGTCCCGAGGTCATTGCAGAGGCCATCAAAGTCATCGACGCAACGGGGGTGAGTTACAAGCGAACGGACTATGACCTTGGTGCGCACCGTTACCTTCAGGACGGCACCGTGCTTGAGGACGAGACCCTTGATGAGTGGCGTGGACTCGACGCACTGTTGCTTGGCGCAGTCGGCGACCCCGCTGTTGGAGTGTCTGCCCCCGCAGGCCTTGTTGAGCGCGGCATTTTGCTCCGCATGCGCTTTGAGCTTGATCAATACATCAATTTGCGGCCATTCCACTTACCTCCCACATGCGACTTTGAGGTAATCCGTGAAAACACCGAGGGCACCTATGCGGGTGAGGGCGGGTTTCTGCGAAAAGGGACACCGTTCGAAATTGCAACTCAGGGTTCGGTCAATACACGAATGGGAGTTGAGCGCTGTATCCGCTTTGCGTTTGAGCGTGCTGCTGTCACCGAACGCAAGCACCTCACGCTGGTGCATAAAAAGAACGTGCTGACCTTTGCTGGCGATCTTTGGCAGCGGGTGTTCGACATCGTGGCAGAGGAATATCCGCAGGTGTCTACGGGGTATGACCATATCGATGCGGCTTGCATTCATTTTGTTGAGCGCCCCGAGCGTTACGACGTGATTGTGACCGACAACCTATTTGGTGACATTTTGACCGACCTTGGGGGAG
>JBBDMQ010000041.1:0-7774 GCA_040878245.1 Microthrixaceae bacterium | reverse complement strand
AAAACGGGGTGGAAGCGTTTCGGGGTGGAAGCGTTTCGGGGTGGAAGCGTTTCCGGACTAATTGTTGTCTGCAGGATCTCGGATAATCACAAGGCTTGCAGAGGGGTTATCAGGGTCAAGGAACACTTCAATAGGCCGCTTGACCTGGTCCTCGGTACTTTCTTGTTCCATGACGGAGAGGTGATCCTTTGCCGGATCAAGAATTTCTCGAAGACCGATGAGTCCGGCGGCCAGCATCGAAGCAGCGCCTGACTTTCGGTACTTATGCGGAATATGGCCGCGATGAACCTGCACTGGCTTGGGTGGAGTGCCGTCAATCGGGTCGGCATCTTCGCCACCAAGAAAGTTGGTCGGCTCAGCCACCAGCCACTGCTGGGATGATGGCAATAGTCTCGCCCTCAGGCACTGGTGTATTCACTCCGTCTAGGTAGCGAACGTCGTCGTCGGCCACAAAGACGTTGACGAATCGACGTAGACCACCGTCAGCGTCAAACAGACGCTCTTTAAATCCAGGATGCGCCGCTTCAAGGGATTCCAAAGCTTCACCCACAGTTGCCCCCTCTACTTGCACCTCTGAGGAACCAGCAGTAAGGGTACGAAGCGTGGTGGGGATACGAATGCTGACAGTCATGAGGATTCTCCTGAGATGTGCGGACTTGCTGCGGCTTGGGTGCGACAGAACTCAGCTAGTAGATTTGGGTAGGAAAACTATCGTAGCGAATTGGCTGATGAAGTGGGTTCCGGGTGCTGAAGCCCACAAAGGCACAGCACCCGCTACCGTTACAGGGCTGCTATCAGCTCCCCTAGGCCAGTTTGGCCAGATGCCTGCCGAGGAGGTGTGAGGACTTGACCGAAGACCGCAAACCCCCTGCCCAGATTCGTCAGTTTGATCATCGAGACTTTGACGTAGCAAAACTCCTCGACCATAAAGCGGGTACCAAGGTCTCGGTCTGCTTGCCAGCGCGCAATGAAGGCTTAACGGTTGGCGCAATCGTAGAGACCTTGCGAACAGACCTGCTGCTCACTGGAGTAGTAGATGAAATAGTGGTCATCGATGATCACTCCGGTGACAACACAGCTGCAGTAGCCCGTGAGGCCGGAGCACTAGTTGTGGCGGCAGCCGATATTTTGCCCGAGTACGGAAGCGGCTTTGGCAAAGGCGAGGTGCTGTGGAAGTCCCTCTACGTTGCAGAGGGTGATTTAGTCATCTGGTGCGATGCTGATATTTCTCAATTTGGTTCCCGGTTTGTGTCGGGGATTCTTGGGCCTCTTCTTTGCGAGCCAGACGTTGATCTTGCGAAGGGTTATTACCGCCGTCCGGAACGAGACCGAGAGGGCGGAGGAAGAGTCACCGAACTTGTAGCTCGCCCGCTGCTCTCGCTCTTTTGCCCCGAACTTGCAGTGCTCCACCAGCCACTCTCGGGTGAATACGGCGGAAAGAGGTCTGTGCTTGAGCAACTGCCCTTTGTGCAGGGGTACGGAGTTGAAGTTGGCCTGCTGATTGATCTAGCGAAGCAATTCGGCTTGGGTGGACTCGTTCAGGTAGATCTTGACGTGCGTCACCACCGCAACCGCAGTTTGGCCGAACTAGGCCCGCAGGCCATGGCGATTGCTCAAACCATCATGAGACATGTTGATTGGGAGCTAGCTCCAGCGGCCTCTGAATTAATTCGGCCGGGGCTTGAACCCGTGTCAGTTGACGTGAGCGAGCGACCGCCGATGGTTGAGGTCACGTCATACCTCACCCGAGCTATGCAACTGACCGCGACTCAGCCCTAAAGCCCTGCCTGCTCGACTGCTAAGGCCGCAGCCTGGCGCAAACATTCCAAGGTGTCGCCGAGCGCTCGAGTTCTGCCGAAATGGGCGACTAGCGACACCGTCGGCAATAGAGACTCGGCAGCATCAAACGATTCCCCCACAACTGCTACCACTGCAACACCCAAGTGGTGAGCAAGCTCCGTCACTCCACCAACTACCTTGCCATCGAATGACTCTTCGTCTAAAAATCCCTCGCCGGTAATCACAAGATCTGCCGCCTCAATGAGTTCATCAAGGCCAAGAAAATCGGCAACAAGTTCAAATCCAGAAGTCAGTGAAGCTCCGATACAGGCCAAGCCACCTGCGAGACCACCGGCAGCACCTCCGCCCGGAAGGTCTGCAACCTGCACCCCGTATTCATCCTGATAGACCTGCACTAGGCGTTCAAGCCTGCGCTGCAAAAGTTTGACCTGAGCTGGGGTTGCACCCTTTTGAGGGGCAAAGACCTGCGCTGCCTGAACGAAGCGAGTGCTCACATCGCAGGCAACATTGAGTTCAACCCCTCGCAAACGGTGAAGAGGCTCAAGGGCCCTCAGGGCCCCTAAACCGCCGTCAGTCGTTGCGGAGCCTCCAAGGCCAACCACAATCTTTTTGGCCCCAGCATCTAGCGCAGCTGAAAGGAGTTCGCCCGTTCCAAACGTACTTGCCGCTATCGGGTCGTTTTGTTGAGCACCCCCCACAATTTCGAGGCCAGAAGCTCGGGCCATTTCAATCACTGCATTGCGCTTCTCGAGTCGCCACTCAGCTTGGATTGGGTCTCCGAGTGGTCCCGTCACAGTGGTGGTTCTGTTTGCACCGCCAAGAACGTCAAGAATGCCCTCGCCGCCGTCTGCAAGTGGGCATGCAATGGCTTGATGACCGAGAGAACGTAGACCCTCGCAAATAGCTTGAGCGGCCTGAGCGGCAGTGGCCGTTCCTCTAAATTTATCTGGTGCTACAAGGACCCGCACAGGACAATCTTAGATGCCTTTGTAAAGTCGACTTACTTGAGTCCATCTAGGGTGATCCGTAATGTCTCAGACCGACGAACGCCCAGTGGTCATTGTGTCGAACCGCGGACCAGTGAGTTATCGCGAGCATCACGGGGAGCTTGTGGGCGTGCGGGGTGCGGGTGGACTTATCTCTGGGCTGGGGCCGCTTTTAGACAGCGGTGAAGCAAGTTGGATTGCTGCAGCCCTGAGTGATGCTGATCGCTCTGCAGTTTCTGCAGGTACGGCAACGCCAGACGGAGTTGCCGTTCGACTTCTGAACCTTGACCCCATAGATCAGGCTCTTGCCTATGACGTGATCTCTAACCAAACACTGTGGTTTATTCACCATGGGCTCTTCGACCTGACCCGATCCCCTAGTTACACCCAAGACTGGTTCGCAGCTTGGGATGCCTATCGGAGGGTCAATCAGGCTTTTGCTCGCGCTGTGTGCGAATCTGCTCCGAGTAACGCGATCGTGCTGATTCAGGACTACCACCTCACTCTGATGGCTCCGGCCTTGGCGGCTGAGCGACCCGACCTTTCTACCGTGCATTTTCATCACACTCCTTTCGCTGGTCCAGACATGTTGCGGGTGCTGCCGCCCGCTGCGCGTAACGAGATGTTGCTAGCGCTGAATGCGCATGATGCATGCGGGTTTCACACCAGTGAGTGGGCGCAAAACTTTGAACATGATCTTCTACGCTGGCCTCCTCAGTTGGACACCAAAGCACCAGAGATTCGGTCCAGAGTCTTTGCCTCTTCCCTCTCTCCAGATGCCGCTGACCTGCACTCGACTGCTAGATCAGCCGGTTGCGAGGAGCATCTCTTAGCGATTGAGGAACAGATCGGTGATTGCCAGCTCTTGGTGCGCATCGATCGGATGGAACTCTCGAAGAATATTCTTCGCGGCTTTCAAGCCTTCGATCTACTTTTGCAACAGCGCAGCGACCTGCGGGAGCGAGTTGTGTTTCTAGCTTGTTGTTACCCATCGCGTGAAAACCTCGCCGAATATGCTTCATATAAGGATCAGATTTTGCAAGAGGTTGACAGGATTAACGAGCGTTGGGGCAGCAGTAGTTGGCAGCCGATTTGTCTTAAAACTGATGATAATTACTTGCGCTCTGTTGCAGCATTGCAGCGATACGACGTGTTGCTCGTCAACCCAATCCGCGATGGCCTGAATTTGGTGGCAAAAGAGGGCCCACTGCTGAACCTACGCCACGGCCAACTCGTGTTGTCTACTGAGGCCGGAGCCTGGGGCGAGCTGCAGTCTGCTGCCTTTGGAGTCAACCCGTTCGATATTGAGCAGACTGCTCAGATGCTGGGCATGGCCTTTGACCTTGACGTTCCGGACCGTACTACCCGAGCCGCCGAACTAGCAGCACTCTCGGCTGAGCGCACACCGATGGACTGGCTACAAGATCAAATTGCTGCCGTGAACTCACTCGCAGGTTGAGAGCCCGAGATGCCCTGACACAGCAGTCTGATGACACAGCAGTCTCATTACACAGCAGTCTGGAGTTGCTGAAGAAAGCGAAGCACAGACGGGGGACCATCAAGAATCAGGTCGGCCCGATCAATGAGTTCCTGATCAGACTCTTTGCTATGCGCAAGAATTTTGAAGGCTTGGGTGCCAGAGGCTGCGAGTCGATCACAAGCATCAAAGGCTGGCAGATCACCAACGTCATCGCCCAGAAATAGCACCGGGCCGTTATGGCTTGCCGCATAGCTCGACAGCACTGTGCCTTTATCAACCTCAATGGGCGGATGAAGTTCGACACTCATGCGAGCTGATCGGGCCACAAGTCCTGACTCCTGGGCTACTTCCTGTGCGTAGTCCTCAACTTGTTGGGCAAGATTGGGCTGTCCCCGGAAGTGCAAGGTGATGGACAACCCCTTGAGCTCGACTCGCATTCCGGCTGGACCTGATCGTTCTGCAGCAGCAGCAATCTGCGCAACACTCCTTGGCCATGCGGCAGCCTGGGGATGGTCGCTGCGGACACCATGGCGATACTGCTCTAGCCCGTAGAGCCCTACTAGAGATAGTGGCCATTGCTGAGTTGGCGGACCAAGATCGGAAATTGGATCAGCCAGCGGAAAGCCAAGAGCGACTTGGAACCGGTCAGCCAAAAACTGGAGTGGTCGGCCTGAAATCACAGCAAGCTCGCCCAGCTTCAGCGACAGATTCTGAACAACCTGTAAAGCACCGGGAAGTAGAGCAGCCGAATCAGGGTCATCAACAATCAGAGCCAGCGTGCCGTCAAAGTCTGTGGCGAGCAGAGTCTTGCTGGTCGAAGAAACAACGGCATCAATGATTTCACCGACAGGCGTCCTTGGGTACTCGCTATTCGGCATCAGTGAGTTGAGAAGATTGGGTTGCCAGAATCGGCAGAGCTAGCCGGAGCATCGAGATTATTCTGAACCGCAAAATCATCCGGTGGTGGTTGTGCTCTTGATCGTTGAAGTTGTGGTGGTGATCTTGCCGGCTGAAGGAATCGTGCTGGCAGCAGCACTTCCAGCAGTGGTAGTCACTGTTGAATTTGAGGAGCCCCCCGAGGAACTGCCTGAAGAATTACCTGAGGAACTGCCCGAAGAACTGCCTGGCAGGCTGGTTGAACTTGAGCCAGCGGGGGTGATGATCCCTTCGACATCAGGGCCGAGAACGACTACTACATTGATGTCTGCACCAACATCTGCTGCGACCTTGCCGAGGTTAGTTCCTGTAGGAATAGCCTGAACTGCCCCCACGCTGAGCAGCTTGGCAATCGCCTTGGCATCACCCTCGTAGCCCGGTGCGTAGTACACGGTTGTGGTCTGCACCTGCGCCGCTGCGGTCTTCGCAGCAACGTTGGGGTAACCAGCTAACCC
Organism: Microthrixaceae bacterium; assembly: GCA_040878245.1. GTDB lineage: Bacteria > Actinomycetota > Acidimicrobiia > Acidimicrobiales > Microtrichaceae > IMCC26207. Next base: position 2,117 of record JBBDMQ010000041.1, on the reverse strand, counting down.
TAGGAAGTTGGCAGCAGTTGCTGCATACCCGGTTTTACCAGCGCCGTTGAGAACCACCACTTTAAGAACGGCTGGTGCGGCAGAGGTTGACGGGGCAATAGTCGTAGGTACTTGTGCCTCGGTAGTGGTGGTCTTATTTGAACCCTCGCCGATCTTCACGTCCTGTGAGTCGGTCTGAAATCCGACTCCGCCTCCCTTGAGGAGCAGAATTAAACCAAGGGCGACTGCCACTCCAACAAGGATTAACCCTCGTGAAGCAGGATTCGGGCCTTGGGGTGTTGGTCGCGATGGACGCGGACTCTCCGTCGAAGTCATTTGTTCAGCTTAGCCCTGCGACTAGGGAGGGTCACGGTGATCCTCATTCAACAAGGTCAAACTCAAGCAATGCGGACTTCAGACCGTACACAAATGAGTTAGGCATCTCTACAACCGAATCGGGAACTACCCGGATTTGCTCAACCCGTTTGAGTAGTTCCTCAAACATCACTCGGATCTCTAGACGGGCGAGCGAGGCGCCCAAACAGAAATGCGTGCCAAAGCCAAAGGCGATGTGGTTATTGGTGCTGCGAGTGACGTCAAGTTCTTCGGGGTGTTCAAAGTGGGCCGGGTCACGATTTGCCGAGGAGTACATCAGCACCAGTTGATCGCCAGCGTGAATGACTTGGCCAGCCACCTCAGTGTCTTCGACGGCCACACGACACATGTTGTGGATGGGGGTAACAAAGCGAATGAACTCTTCTACTGCAACCGTCAGATCTGCTCCGGACTTAAGCAATTGCCACTGCTCTGGTCGTGCGGCTAGTTCGAGCAGGCTGCGGGCAATCACGGTTCGGGTAGTTTCTGCACCGCCATCGAGCAACAACAGAGAATCAGAAATCACCTCATCAACCCCAAATGGGCAACCTGGCAGTTCGGCTGTCGTCCAGACCGTCATCATGTCGTCTGCCGGCTCGAGCTTTTTGGCCTCATAGAGTTCGGCCGCCGCAACAGCAAAGTCCATGACTGCAGCGATGTTGTCATCTTGGTGGTAGCGCGGGCCTCCGCCAAGTGTGATTGTTCGCTCCGACCAGTCCATCAGCTTGGGCCACATGTCTTCACTAAAACCCAAGAGCAGACCAATCATCTCCGCCGGTAGCGGTGCCGCAATCTCACTAATGACCTCAACTGCTCCCCCATGACTCAACGCCTGATCCAAAAGGCTGACCACTACTTCTCGGACGTGATCCTCCCAACTTGAAACTGCACGCGGGGTGAACCGGCGCGCTACCAAGCTTCGACGCATCTGATGCACTGGATCGTCAAGCCCAATAATTGCCGGGTCAGCAGGAATATTTGGTCGGTAACCGCCCTTGTTCTGGTCCGAGTTGATGAATAAGGCCTTCTTTTTCTCGATCTCGACGATGTCAGTTAGTCGAGAAACACCCCAAAGCTCATTCGTGGAATCCCAATAGACAGGCGCGTTCTCACGCATCCAGGCATAGGTGGAATAGGGATCATTGACATAAAAATCACCGTCCAACAGATCGATAGTTCGCGTCTCTGACATGGTCTCACCGTCTCGTTACTAGTTTCGGCCCAGATGGATTCTTCAAAGCCCGTTGCCCACAGATTGGCATACATTGAACAAGTCAGTCTGAGCGGGTATTCCATCTAGAGTTTGGGCATTAAAGAGAGAGTTCTGCGCAACTAAGGAGTATGAAGATGTCGGGGTATCAGTCTGTAACATTGTTTCGTTCTATGTCCGGGTCTGTCTCGGTTGCGGCCGCAAATCGGCGCTCCTTTGTCTTCTGTGTAGTTTCCGTTTTGATCGTATTCTCGGGACTTGTTAGCTGCAGCGGTTCGGGTGAGGAGGACGGATCGACCTCGACGACCGTCATACCTGCAGCTACCGCTGCCACCGATGGGAGCAGCACCACCGAGGCAGCCGTTGACGTTGGAGTGAACGTCAAGGTGGCTTCAAGCGCCGCCGGCGAGGTGCTCTCTGATGGGCAAGGTCACGTGTTTTATATTTTCACTCCCGATGGCACCGGAGCCGCAACCTGCGTAGATGCCTGCGCTGGCGCTTGGCCGCCGGTGCTTACTGAAGGGGGTGTAGTGGCCGATGCGGCAGTGTCGGG
>JBBDMQ010000040.1:0-7786 GCA_040878245.1 Microthrixaceae bacterium | reverse complement strand
GTTGCCCATTCAGCTGGCGAGCAGAGCGGTCGCTTGATTCTGGTAGTCGATGCTGCCCGCGCTTCGGCGCTTGCAGATGCCCTTCGTCTGCAGTCCAGAGTGGTGTCGGTGCATGAACTCCTTTGAGGTCCAGCCGATTGCAGGGCCGATTGATGCCGTCGTTATGCCCCCGGGCTCGAAAAGCATCACTAATCGGGCGCTGGTCTGTGCTTCGTTAGCGCGTGGAACCTCTCGCCTGACTGGGGCATTGTTTGCTGAGGACACAGCCGCCATGATTCGCTGCTTGGGTGAGCTAGGAGTGCGGATAGAAGTCAACCCAACCTCACAGCTCATTACGGTCGAAGGTGTCCGTGGAACCCCAAATGTTCAGGGTGCTGTCCTTGATGCTGGGCTCTCAGGCACGACGGCTCGTTTTGTCGCAGCAGTTGCTGCTCTCGGACAGTCCACGGTTGTCCTTGATGGCTTAGAACCGCTTCGACTGCGCCCCATGTCCGAAATGTTCGAGGCGCTCACAACCTTGGGAGGCGTGCTCACTCCACTCGGCCAGCCTGGTCATCTGCCCGTACAGATTGATGCCCGGGGATTAGCTGGCGGCCCTGTGAAGTTACGAGGCGATGTCAGTAGCCAGTTCCTGTCTGGACTTTTACTTGCTGCCCCAGAGATGGCTGCAGGTTTGCAGGTGACAATGCTGACAGAGTTAGTTTCTCGACCCTATGTAGAGATGACTCTTCAGGTGATGCAAGCTTTCGGCGCACATGTGTCGCATCAGGATGACCATTCATTGAAGGTGGACCCCTCGGGGTATCTGGCAGTGCCGAATTTTACCGTTGAGCCTGATGCTTCAGCCGCTTCCTACTTTTTTGCAGCTGCTGCGCTCCTCGGCGGGTCAGTCCGAATTGATGGCCTAGGAACAGGTTCCTTGCAGGGGGACTTGGCGTTCGTTGACCTCTTGGAGCGCATGGGGGCGACGGTCAACAGAACAGCAACATCCACTCAAGTGATCGGAACCGGAACGCTTCACGGGATCGAAGCCGATATGGGTGATTTCTCCGACACTGCCCAGACAATGGCCGCCCTAGCGCCCTTCGCTGATTCACCGACTCGAATTACTGGTATCGGATTTATTCGCGCTAAAGAGACTGATCGAATTGCCGCAGTAGTTCACGAGCTGCAGCGCCTCGGCGTTACAGCCGAAGAGGAGCCAGACGGCTTTGTTATCTACCCTGGGGTTCCACACCCAGGGGTGGTGCAGACTTATCACGATCATCGCATGGCCATGAGTTTTGCTTTACTTGGCCTGCGAGCGCCTGGAATTAAGATTGCAGATCCAGAGTGCGTGGCAAAGACCTATCCCGAATTTTGGAATGACCTGCAAAGCCTTCAGCAATCTAGTCACGCCTGATGTAGATAGAGTTCAGTGAAAATCGGAGGATCAGCACAGTGCGCGTTATAGCAATTGACGGACCAGCAGGTTCCGGGAAGTCAACCGTTGGCCGCCGGCTAGCTGAGCGTCTGGGACTCACCTATCTAGATACTGGGGCGATGTATCGCTGTATTGCATTTGCGGCGATACGCAGACAGATTGATCCTGCAGACCTTGAGCCGGTGGGGCGTCTTGCCCTCTCGGTAGAGATGTCAGTCGACACTGAAGTTGTGACCGTTGATGGCGTTGATGCAACCCTAGAAATTCGTGGACCCGAGGTATCTCGGGCAGTCAGCTTGGTGGCGTCCAATCCAGTAGTTCGTGAGCATCTGCGCTCACGGCAAAGAAGCTGGGCCCAGACGCATGGCGGTGGGGTAATCGAGGGCCGAGATATTGGGTCAGTGGTATTTCCCGATGCTCTGCTGAAGGTGTTTTTGACAGCCTCCCCAGAGGTTCGGGCTCAGCGTAGAGCTCAGGAGATGACCGACCTTGAGTACGATCAAGTCGCCGCTGACATTGCACGCCGAGATGCAGCCGATCGCAGTCGAGCGGACAGCCCACTTGTAGAGGCCGACGGAGCTGTCAGCATTGATACCTCGAGAATTGATATTGATGAGGTTGTGGAGTTGTTGGCAAATCTTGTGGAAAGCCGCTCCTGAACCGACAGTTTCCCTGTCTGGCTCAGGCCAGGTTGATCAGCACTGAACTTGCGGAGCGCTCGCGGTCGCCTGAGTCAAGCAAAGTAGTGGGATCGCCACCCAGTCCAAGCATGCCGAACTGGTCAATCGCACTCAGCAGATTCCGAATGTTGCGAGGCGGAGGAAAGTACTCCTCCTCTTCAGTTATGCGAATCTCTTGGACCCCGTGAATTGGCTGAAGTTTGGTAATAACCGCCTCGACAAGTTCTTCTGGGGCAGAGGCACCTGCAGTGAGGCCTACAACACCAGTCAGGCCGTCGGGAAGCTCCTCTGGTGAGTTGATTCGGTACACCGAGCCACATCCAGCGGTGCGAGCTAACTTTTCAAGCGCGATGGTGTTCGAAGAGTTCGCAGAGCCAATTACCACAATCGCATCGCAGTCCCCAGCAAAACTCATCAAGGCAGATTGACGATTGGTGGTAGCAAAACATAAATCGGAATGGCCTGGCATCCACATATCGGGGAATCGGGCTTGAGTGGCCTCGGCTACCTCGGCCCAGTCAAGGTGAGACAGAGTGGTTTGAGCCAGAAGCGCAACAGGAGTTTCAAATACAGGCAGGGCTGCAACCTCTGCGAGTGACTCAACACGATGCACAGATTCTGGGGCGACGGCCATTGTTCCAACAGCCTCTTCATGGCCTTCATGGCCGATATAGACAATTGAATAGCCCTTGCCTGCCCGCACTTTGACCTCGTGATGCACCTTGGTGACTAACGGGCAGACGGCATCAACAACAAAACCACCACGAGCCCGTGCAGCCTCAACGACCTCGGGGGCTGAACCATGAGCAGACAACATGACAGGTCGACCTTGGGGTACCTCGTCAATACTGTTCACAAAGATCACGCCAAGATCTTCAAACTGCTTCACTACTCGCTGGTTATGAACAATCTCGTGGTAGCAGTAAACGGTTCCTTCGAACGAGGCCACCATCCAAGCAAGCGCTTTGATAGCCATCTCTACTCCGGCGCAAAATCCGCGAGGTGCAGCAAGTAGCACCTTGTCTACCTGACTCATGGGTTGTGACGGTAGCGCGCTATATCATCAAAGTTCGCGAGCACCTGATCCCCAAGTCCAACCGGCTGTGGATCAAGTCCAGATCGGTAGCGAAGTTCGGCTGTAAGAAAGTGGCGAACCTCTGGCCAAACATCTGGCGAATCACGGAAGGGGGGGACCTTGCACCCATTATCTCCAAGTGCGAGCAGCGAACTTGGTATCGGGATACCTGTACTCAGCGCTAGGGCAGCTACTCCACCTTCTCCGATTTCACAGATATCGGTAAATGCATTGTTGTGACCGGCGCCAGAGAGCTCGATGAGCTTGCGCTCACCTGGGGTGTACTCAAAACCTCGGCGTATGTCGGAAATAGCGGCAATGCCATCACGGACGCCACCAATCCAGGCAATGGACTTGCCTGCTGGCAGTTTCAGGCTGCCGTTGAGTTGCGATAAGAGGCTGTATCCCGATGCCATGGGAATAATGGCATGCACATCAGGACGCTCAAGTAAGCGCAACGAGGTTCCACCACCAGCGGAATGTCCAATGGGATATACAGAACTCGCATCAATTCGGCCCTCAAGCAGGCCGCCCGTAGATAGGTTTTCTGAGCGAAGAAGTGTTATAGCTTCGTCCGCCACTTCAGTATCTGCTCGTGTCAAAGCAGGCGGTTCTCCCAGCACGCTCCGCAATCCCCGTTCGAGATAATCCGGAGAAATAACCACAAATCCCCAACTTGCAAGGTGGGTTGTGAGCGAGGTTGATTGAGTGCGATAGCTCGCAAAACCATGCGAGAACAGGACGAGCGGAAATGGACCGGCAGTGCTCGCTGGGACAGCCCGAGTTGCGTCAGTAACAAAAGGTGGGTTCACCTCTGGCGGTAGTAGTTGGTCAAATGCAGTGCTGACATAATCGCGAATGAAGTATTCGTCTCGTGGTGCAGAACCGATCTCTGATGGGCTGACGGGATACCACACCTCAACTTTGCGATCAGACATCTGCAAGGTAGTCACACCAACCTCGAAGGGTCCGTGTTTCGCATAAGCAGCCTCGCTAGCGCGCGGAGCAGAATTCGGGTTGAGTCCAGTAGCCGGTGTCGGCGGTGCAGGCACACACGCAGAAGCCAGCATCAGTAGTCCAGCAAATAATGCGCAAGATGCAACTATGGATTTCTTCATCTGTGAATTCCCCTTCGCCTATCCCCAAGTTTTGCATGAAAAGACTCCAAAGGTCCACCGGGGCGGTGTCTAGTAGCATTGGAAAGTCATGCAATCCCCTGTAGACCTTGAATCGACCTCGGCTGCCACTGCGTTTTCTGTAGCAACGGTGGTTGCAGTGACCCCTCACTCGCCTGCGGGCTTGCTCGGGATTTTACCGGGGGATCAGGTGATAGCCGTAGATGGACGTCCACTTCGAGACATCATCGAATATCGGGTTCTCACCGACGAAACCGAGGTCTCTCTTGATCTTTTAAGAGATGGACTAGAGCTCACCTTCGATATCATCAAAGACCCAGGTACGCCGCTCGGAATCGAAATAGATTCCCCGGTGTTTGACGAGGTGAGGACCTGCGATAACCACTGCGAATTCTGCTTTATTTATCAGCTGCCACCGGGATTGCGAAGAAGCCTGTATCTCAAGGACGATGACTACCGACTTTCATTTCTGTACGGCAACTTCACAACCCTGACTCGCTTTACCGAAGCTGATTTTGAGCGAGTTGTGACCCAGGGGCTTTCTCCGCTCTACGTCAGCATCCATGCAACTGACCCAGAACTTCGTTCGGAGATGCTGCGGAACCGACGTGGTGCAATGAGCCTTCGCTGGCTGCGAGCGCTGCTCGATCATCACATACAAGTGCATGGGCAAGTTGTTGTGTGTCCCGGCATCAATGACGGGATGGCTCTTGTCGACACCCTGTGTGGGATTCTCGATGAGTATCCCGAGTTGGCGGATGTTGCCGTGGTGCCTCTTGGGGTGAGTTCGTTTAGTACTGAGCCTCGTATGCGAGCGCATACCCGAGAAGAAGCTCAATTTGTTGTCGACACTGTTGATGCCTGGCAAGAGGTATTCCTAGCGGCCATTGGTAAGCGCATGGTCTTTGCTGCTGATGAGTACTATCTGCTCGCTCAGCGACCGTTCCCAGACTCAGCGACCTATGGCGATTTCTCAATGCACGAAGATGGAATTGGCATGGCCAGAGCATTCCAGATGGAGTTCGCCGGCCAAACCGCCGAGGGGATTGGAGTGCAGCCCGGATTTTTCGCTTCAGTAGATGGGGCGCCCGCAATGGGTTACCGAGCTCCTCGTATGGGTAACTCCGACTTATTACAAGTACTCCCGAGTAGAACTGCTCCGATTGGGATATTGACAGGAGGATATGGGGCGCAGGTTCTTACCCCGCTACTCAGTGATCTGAAGCGCTCAGATGTTCGAATCATTGAAGTTGAAAATCAGTTCTTTGGCGGCAACATTGCGGTCACGGGTCTTATGGTTGGTCAGGATCTGCAGAGGGTGCTCTCCGCCGAACCAGCCGGCCATCGTTACTTTTTGCCCGATGTCTGTTTATCTCAGGGCCGCTTTCTTGATGGCCTGACACCAGCTGACCTGCCGCGAGCAGTTGAAATTATTGCCACTGACGGTGTGGCGCTGCGTCAGGCGCTTGAGCCGTTGAATTCCTCTCGACCCACTAGCTCAGAAACGGATGCCCGATGACGAGCACCAACTCACTGCCCCTAGTTGCCATAGTTGGCCGTCCAAATGTGGGTAAGTCCACACTGATGAACCGAATCCTTGGACGAAGAATTGCCATAGTGGAAGAAAAATCTGGGGTGACTCGCGACCGAAAAGAAGTTGAAGCCGAATGGCTTGGCTACGAGTTTCGCCTCGTCGATACCGGCGGTTGGATGGTAGGCGGCAACTCTCTTGACAAGAAGGTCAGTCTGCAGTCTGAGCAGGCAATGAAAGAGGCTGATGTCATTCTCTTTGTAGTAGATGCAGCCATCGGCGTGACCGATGAAGATTCGAGTGTGGGAACCCTCTTACGGCAGGTGGAAACACCCGTCTTGCTGATTGCCAACAAAGTCGATGATCAGCGTCACGAGGCGCAGGTCTGGGAGTTGCTCTCACTTGGGTTGGGTGACCCGCTCGCAATTTCGGCTTTGCACGGCCGAGGTACCGGGGACATGTTGGATCAGATCATCTCCTTCTTGCCCGAGCCTGCGCCGACCGAGGAAGAGATAGCAGCCGAGAACAATGATGGCATTACCTCTATTGCGCTCGTTGGCCGCCCGAACGTTGGCAAGTCAACCTTATTCAATCGCCTCATCGGAGAGGATCGTGCAGTAGTTCACGATATGCCCGGCACGACGCGAGACAGTGTCGACACAGTGGTCGAGACTGAGGTCGGACCCCTTCGTTTTATTGATACTGCAGGCATGCGCCGAAAATCTCGAATCGACGAAGGCACCGAATATTTCTCTATGGTGAGGGCCTTAAAGTCCGTTGACAATGCAAATGTGGCTTTGTTGGTGATTGACGCAACTGAAGGCATTACGCATCAAGACCAGCGACTCGCAGAACGAGTTGACGGAGCTGGATGTCCAATTATTGTTGTTCTCAACAAATGGGAACTTCTTGATGAGGCGGCTCGGCAAGATGTGCTCTATCAAATGGGGCAAAAGATGCACTTCCTCGGAGATGCAGCTGTGCTGCGAGTATCGGCGCTCAATGGTCGAGGGGTGCACCGACTATTACCCGCTCTAGGCGAGGCCATCTCCCAATATGAAACACGCATTCCCACCCGGAAGGTCAATGATCTGATCCGGCGAGCACAGCAAGCTCAGCCAGCGCCCCATGGTGGAAGAATTTTGTATGCCACGCAGGGAGCCACCGACCCACCAACCTTCACTCTGTTCACCAATAAAATTGTGCCCGCAAGCTATCTGAGATACATCGAGCGGCAGATCAGAGAAGAATTCAACCTGCAGGCAACGCCAATCAAACTCCGGGTTCGCCGCAGAGGGGACTGAGGGTTCTACCATAGGCAACTGTTATTAATCTTTCGCTGGAATTTTCAGCAGCTAGGGCGAGCTTTCGCTAAGGAGTGTTCGGTGAGTCAAGTACAAGAACAGATTGAAGCCAGAGGTAAACCGCAGTTGCAGGCAACCGATGCCGTGACCGAACTCGTGATAACAGACGAGGTGGTCGGCGAAGGTGATGAGGTCACCGCTGGTGCAACAGTAACGGCGCATTATGTTGGCGTATCTGCCTCTTCCGGAAGCCAGTTTGATGCTTCCTGGGACAGGGGATCGCCGATCAGCTTTCCGCTGAACGGAGTTATTCAGGGTTGGAGTGAGGGTCTTCTTGGCATGAAGGTGGGCGGCCGCCGGACGCTCGTCATTCCTGGAGCTATGGCCTACGGACCCAACCCTCCCCCCGGAGCAGGTATCGCTCCAAACGAAACGCTGGTCTTTACGGTTGATCTTGTTGATGTCTCTTGGCGTTGAGCCCAAATGAAAGAGGAGTGTGTGATGAATAGCCCAATTCTGTCTCGCCGGTCTGTGAAGTCCGTCTGTGGAGCAGTCTCGTTGTGTTGTGTGCTCGCAGTACTAGGAGCTTGTTCTGGCGATTCCGACTCCACGGATGTTGAGTCATCAACAACCGTCG
>JBBDMQ010000039.1:0-7807 GCA_040878245.1 Microthrixaceae bacterium | reverse complement strand
GAATGCCCTGCGAGCAGCAGGATTGCGCATCATTGACGAGATCCGCTCTCTTACACCGAACTCGTGGCTAACCCAGTGGCCTATGAGGATCCAGAGAAGCGACATGCAATGGAGCAGGTGTTGACACTTCTACTTGGTGTTATGGAGGCCCGTGGCAAAGTCTTGGTCAAGTTGAACTGTGCCAAAGATCGTCTTGAGGAAGTCATTGCGGTTCTGCCGGCAATGAAGGTGCCTACTGTCAATGAACTTTACGGAGGAGCCGGCTATGCCGTTGAGACTGTCGTTCCGAAGAGCCAAATAAACCTTCTGATCCCAGCGCTCAAGGATGCTGGGGCTACTGACTTGATAGAACTCTCACTGAGCAAGATTGTTCACTGAGACCACTGATTCCGGGGGCTACTTAATGGCTAGTCGACACACCCACCAAGGCACTGTGCTCAGCTTTGATGATTTAGCGGGTCTCGGAACAGTGGTAGACGTGCATGGAAACAAGATTGATTTTCATTGCACAGCGATCCTTGATGGTACTCGAAGCATTGTGCCGGGAACTGAAGTGACTTTTTTGCTGAGGCAAGGAACGCTAGGCCGGTTAGAAGCAGTACAGATTTCGCCGCAGTACTCGAACTAAGAAGTCGAAGAATCTGGGGAGCTGTTTTCGGTGCCCTGTTTGACTTGAACAAAGACCATCTGTAGCTGACCCAATGCCTCGCTCAACATCGGCCGGTGCTCGCCAAGACGGTCGCCTAGGCCATCAAGTACCGATCGGAATGCCTCTATAACGGTTGCCGCCTCTGAAAATGCTGGTGGCTCGCTTTCAAGATAGATCGTAGCAAGGTCAAAAAATCTCATGAGATAGTTCGCCAGCATTTCGGCGGCCGGGGTTGCCGCCACCTCACGCCTGACTCGCATCATCTCTGCAAGCTCGCCCTGTAGTTGGGTTTTTTCCTCGTCTGTTAGAGAATCCAAGTCAACTCCAATGGCAGCAGCTGCGGCTCGAAGCGGGTCACCGCTGACATCTTCCTCTGATTGTGGTGAGGAGCTAGCTGCTCGCGCTACTGGTCGTTCTCCGTCGGGTGTCCACAGCGAACTCATTGTGATTCTCCAAGGTAGTTAGGGCCAACTGGCCAGCGGGATAGTGCTGCGAGTCAAACTCAATGCTGCTCACAGACTGATCGGCTGGTAGAGTACTAGCTACAACTCAGCAAGAGGGCTCCCGCCCCTCCTGACCATATTGAATCTGCCTCAGGGCTTTTCTAGATGTGCGTTCAGGATCGACATGCCGAATGGGGTTTGCGTCACAGCATCCTTCAGTCGGAGTTTGGCGGGTGCTCGCGCACTCGCCCATTTTGTTTTTGGGTAGCCAGTCTTGTGCAGTTGTGTTTAATCCAATGCGATCCCTGCAGAAAGGACGTGATGTTGAGGAGTAACCGGCCATAGCTGCTTCACCAGGTGACGAAACTCGGACCAACGACAGGATCCGAGCACGAGAGGTTCGATTAATCGACCCCGACGGACAACAACTCGGAATTAAATCCCTCCCCGAAGCGCTGTCTATTGCGAAATCGATGGATCTTGATCTCGTGGAAGTGGCCCCAGAGGCCCGACCCCCTGTTTGCCGAATTATGAACTTCACTAAGTTCAAGTATGAGGCGCAACAGCGTGCAAAAGAGTCTCGTAAGAAGGCGACAAACATCATTGTTAAAGAGATGAAGTATCGCCCCAAGATCGGTGGCGGTGACTTCGAAACTAAGACGAGGAAGGTTGCTCAGTTTCTAGCTGAAGGCCACAAAGTCAAGGTCACTATTATGTTCCGTGGACGAGAGATGCAGCACCCCGAACTTGGAAGAAAAATCCTCGATCGAGTTGCCGCAGAGGTAGTTAACGTCGGCAAGGTCGAGATTATGGCCAAGCAAGACGGGCGCAATATGACCATGGTTCTAGGTCCAGATAAAAAAGCTCAGGACATGTTGAAGGCTCAAGAGAAAAAGGCAATAGAGGCAGCAGCCGCTGCTGAACAAGCTGAAGCACTCATGGATTCGATCATGGCCGACGCTCAACCAGAGGCACCTGAACTCGTCGGGATTGCAGCAGACGGGCAGTCCGGTGCTGCAGTAGAAGAACTAGCAGTAGAAGAACTAGCAGAAGAAGAACCAGCAATCGAAGCAGAGCAAGTAGCAGAACCGGCCGTTGTCGGTGACGCCAGCTGACCTGCATCAGACAGAGGAAAAACTCATGCCAAAAATGAAGACTCATTCCGGAGCTAAGAAGCGTTACAAGGTCACCGGAACCGGAAAGATCACCCGCCGCAAGGCTGGCCTAAATCACATTCTGGAGAAGAAATCCCCCAAACGTAAGCGCAGGCTTGCTGGCTCAACCGAGTTGTCACCAGGTGATGCTCGTCGTGCTCGTCTTTTGCTAGGGCTCTAGCAAATACTCAGATTTGTTTACAGCTGTCCTGCAGGCGGTAGCTGAGTTTGATTCGTCAATGATTTATCGAAACATCTAGTAGAAGGAGCGCCCAGTGGCACGTGTCAAGGGTGGAGTTCACGCAAAAAAGAAGCGCCGCGCCGTACTCGGCAAAGCTAAGGGTTACTACGGAAATAGAAGCCGCAGTTTTCGTTCTGCCAACGAAGCAGTTATGCACGCTGGGCAGTACGCCTTTCGTGACCGTCGTGCGCGTAAGGGTGAAATGCGGCGCCTCTGGATTCAGCGAATCAACGCCGCATGTCGTATTCACGGAATGAGCTATAGCCGTTTTATTAATGGCTTGAACCTGGCCGAGGTAGAAGTCGATCGCAAGGTCCTTGCGGATCTCGCAGTTCGCGACGATGACTCTTTTGCGGCTCTCGTCAAGGTTGCTCAGGCAGCGCTTGATGCAGCTCCTCAGACTGATGATGCCTCGGAGCCTGCTACCGACAGCGAGACAGCAGGAGCCGAGAGCTGAGCGCTCTCAGTCCCACCAATCCAGAACTTGGCAGACTGCGGCGCCTCTCGAGGCGCCGCAGTGCGCGTTCTGAAGAGGGCGTGTATCTCATAGATGGTCCGGTGCTCTTAGCCGAGGCCATTGCAGCAGAAGTCGAAATTGAATCGATCTACGTTGAACCTGAGGCATTGAATCACGAGTCAGTCTGGTTGGCACGTGAGCAGCAAATACGAATCAAGGAAGTCACGAGAGGTGCTCTTCGTAAAGTGCTCGATGTTGCAACTCCGCAAGACATGGTGGCTGTTGCTCAGCAAAGGACATCCGAGGTTGAGCAGCTTGTTGCTCGGGCGCTAGCCACAAATCGCCCACTTCTTGTTCTGGTAGAACTTGCCGATCCTGGAAACGCTGGAACGTTGATCCGAGTGGCAGAGGCATCTGGCTGCGCTGGCGTAGTCATGACGGAACGCACGGTAGATCTCTATAACCCAAAGACTGTTCGCTCCACTGCCGGGGCTTTGTTCAGGGTGTCTGTGGCAGAGAACGTTTCGATTTCGCAACTGTTCAGCGAGTGTGCCAACGCTGGTTTAGCTACGTGGGCAACTTTGGTGGACTCGGGCGTCAGCGTCGAGAATGCGCCGTTAGCAACTGCTGGAGCTCTGTTGCTTGGTAGCGAGGCACATGGCCTTGCCCCACATGTGGTTCAACAGTGCACATCCTTGGTCTCGATTCCAATGGATGGCCGGGTGGAGTCATTAAACGCCGCAGTTGCCGGATCAGTATTTCTCTTTGAGGCTGCGCGGCAACGCAGGGCAGCCGGGGTACATTCTGCTGCGTCGATCAATGAGCAAACATGACAACGACACCGGTGACAGATATGCAGATCCCCGTTATGAAAAACCACAGCCATGAGCGTTGACCCATCACAGATTGCAGCGACAGGTATAGCTGCATTTGCTCAAGCGAACACTCTTGATCAGGTACATGAAATAGAACTGCAGTTTCTAGGTGCTCAATCAGCACTCAGTGGTCTCAAAGCCTCATTCAGGGACCTCGACCCAGAACAACGAAAGGTTCTTGGGGCGCAGATGAATTCAGCGCGGCAGCAGCTTGAGCAGGCCGCGCAGAACCGAACTGAGGCATTGCAATCTCAAGCACGCGCAGCGCAACTCGATAATGAGCGACTCGACCTCACCGAATCTTTGGGCAGAGGGAAACTCGGCCATAGCCATGTAATCACTCAAACCTGGGAGCGATTAGAAGACGTTTTCTGCTCCATGGGATTTACTGTTGCTGATGGACCCGAGGTAGAGACCGACTGGTTCAACTTTGAAGCGCTCAATCTGCCCCCAGCGCATCCTGCGCGCTCATTATGGGACACCCTGTACCTAGATTCCTCACAGCTAGAGGGTCTTGGGCAAGAGCAGTTGCTGCTGCGCACGCATACGTCTCCCGTTCAGATTCGCTCTATGTTGCGAGCCGTTCGAGAAGGCTCTGGACCACCTATCTACGTGGTCTGCCCTGGTCGGGTGTATCGCAGAGACACTGCTGATGCAACGCACCTGCCGGTGTTCCACCAGATAGAGGGGCTAGTCATTGATCGTGGTATCACCATGGGAGACCTAGCTGGCACTATTGAGAGTTTCGTCAAATCTTATTTTGGAGATGAGATGACAAGTCGTCTTCGGCCTTCATATTTCCCGTTCACCGAACCCTCGGCCGAGTTCGATATCTCGGCACCAGACGGCTCGTGGCTTGAAGTGGGCGGCTGCGGGATGGTGCACCCCAACGTACTTCGGGCCGGAGGACTCGACCCCGAAGAGTGGTCGGGGTTTGCGTTCGGATTTGGCATCGACCGACTAGCAAAGATTCGCTATGCAGTTGATGACCTTCGCGAGTTTGTGACCAACGATGTTCGCTTTCTTTCGCAGTTCTAAAGCCCACTGACAATCCCACTGATAATCCCACTCACTCATTGACTGACCGACTGACTGACTGACTGACACATGGACCACACAACATGAAGGTTCTACTTTCTTGGCTTCGCGAATTTGCTCCCCTTGTGGGCGAACCCGAGGAGCTTGCCAATCAACTCACTGATCTTGGGATGGAGCTTGAATCGATCCAACTCATTGGAGGCTCGCTCCAGGGAATTTGCGTAGCCCAAGTGCTAGAGATTCGACCCCATCCAGATGCAGACAAAATCTGTTTGGTTGATGTCGATCTTGGCGATGGAGAAGCGCTGCAAATCTGCTGTGGAGCTACCAACATGGCTGTGGGTGATCTGGTGCCGCTTGCAACGATCGGCACCATGATGCCATCGGGCATGCTTATTGCGCAGCGCAAGATGCGTGGTCAGCAGAGCAATGGCATGTTGTGTTCAGCTCGTGAAATGGAGATTGGCGAGGATCATGAAGGCATCCTTATTTTGGATCCCAACCTCAGCTTGGGTCAGCCGATTGTTGACGCTCTAGAGCTTCGTGAAGATGTGGTCTTTGAGTTCGATGCCTTGCCGAACCGTCCTGACACGCTCAGCGTGATGGGTGTTGCTAGAGACCTAGCCGCACGTCAAGGCGTTGCTTTCTCTATTCCTGCTCATCAGCCGGCAACAATGGGGGAGTCGGCAGCTTCACTGGGTTCAATACAGATCCTTGCCCCAGATCTCTGTGGCAGTTTCCTGACCCGAGTCATATCTGGTGTTCGTCTGCAGCAGTCGCCGCGTTGGATGGCACAGCGACTGATTGCGGCAGGGATGCGCCCGATCAACAATGTGGTTGATGTCTCGAACTACGTCATGCTTGAACTCGGGCATCCAAACCACACCTACGATCTTGCCAAGGTGCCGGCCGGAGAACTGCGTGTGCGTTGGGCTAACGAGGGGGAACAAATAGTTACCCTTGATGGAATGACTCGTAGTCTGACCTCCCAAGACGGTGTGATTGTGGATGCTACTGATGCTGCAATAGGCATTGCGGGAGTTATGGGTGGTGCATCTACCGAAATCTCTGAGACCACCACTGACGTGTTGTTGGAACTCGCTTGGTGGAATCCTGAAGTAGTTGCTGCAACTTCCACGCGACTTAATTTGCATTCAGAAGCCTCCCTTCGATTCAAGCGCGGCGTAGACACTGAGTTAGCTACTCAAGCAGCCAACAGGTTTGCCGAGTTGCTCACGCAGATCTCAGGGGCAGAACTTCACCCTGATGAAATCAAGGCGGAGGGCAATCTTCCGCAACCTCACAAGGTGAGTGTTCGCCTGAATAAGGTAAATGGTTTACTCGGAACAGCTCTCACTGCAGAGCAGGTTGCTGACCTAATTAATCCGATTGGTTACTTGACGCAAGGTCCAGATTCCTTATCGGCCGAGTGTGAGTTGCTTGTGCAGATTCCAAGTTGGAGGCCTGATTCGCTCATTGAGGTTGATGTCATTGAGGAGGTGGCTCGGCAGTACGGCATGGAGCGAATCCCTAAGACTCTTCCGGTTTCTCCTCATACTGGGCAGCTGACTGAGCGGCAGACTGATCGACGTTGCCTGCGCCGAGCGCTTATCGGGGCCGGTTTGATTGAGGCTATGCCGGTGCCGTTTCTCGCACCAGGAGACTTAGAGAGGGCTGGTCTCCCAGCCGATGGGCTGCTCCTTGCTAACCCCTTAGTGGCTGAAGAATCGGTACTACGAACTTCTTTGCTTCCCGGTTTACTCAAAGCAGTTGCCTATAACGCTTCGCATAGACAAAACAACGTTGAGTTCTATGAGCTTGGACGGGTCTTTAATCTTGGTGAACGTGTCATTGCTGATCCTGCGGAGTCCGCAGAGGCGGATCGCGTTCTTGCAGGAGAAACTGAGCACCTCGCGGTTGTTCTCGCAGGCTCTGAAGCCTCAATAGCCGTGGAGCTGCTGCAGGTAGTACTCAGTAGTGTTCACCGATTGGAGTTTGGGTCTGAAACGCAAGCTCTGCAACTCGAGACAGCTCAACTTCCTGGACTTCACCCTGGACGCTCAGCGAGCGTGCTGCTCGGAACCACCAAGGTCGGTGAGGTGGGCGAGGTGCACCCCGAGGTGCTCCGGGCTTACGGCATTGAGCAACCTGCGGCATGGCTGCAGATCAATCTGGATCTGTTATTCGAATTTCCATCACTCGTTGCGCAGGCACGGTTGGTAAGCAGGTTCCCGACGAGTGATATGGACTTGGCCTTTGTGGTGGCTGAAGAGGTAACGGCTAGTTCTGTACTGTCCACAATCAGGAAATCAACCCCCTCCGAAGGCGAGTCTGCTTGGGTGGCTACGCAAGTGGAACTCTTTGATGTATTCCGTTCTGATCAGCTCGGGGTGGGCCTGAAAAGTCTGGCATTTCGGCTGAGATTTCAAGCGCAAGATCGAACGCTGACAGAGGAAGAGGTGACCGAGGTCCGCATACAGGTGATCTCTGAAGTTGAGCAGAAACATGGCGGATATCTGAGGTCCTAGTGTTGACGCAGGACAATATCGCAAGATATTGCAGCTTTGTGCATAAGAATGCGCTACAGTGATTGCATGATACCTATCGGCATCCTCGGTGCATCCGGTTTTACTGGAGCGGAATTGTTGCGTCTGGCGGCACAGCATCCCGAGTTTTCTGTGAGCTTTGCAACTGGCGACAGTATGGCTGGTACTGCAATAGAAGAGTTGTATCCCAGTTTGGCTGGCGCCTACTCGGGCATGGTCTTTGAGTCTTGGTCCCCAGATTTGATTGATTCTGTCGAGGTAGTGTTTCTTGGGCTACCTCATGGGGCGAGTCAGGCAATAGTTCCTCAACTCATCGATTCCGTAGATCTCATTGTTGATCTAGGAGCAGACTTTCGGCTCAAAACTCCCGAAGAGTATTTGCAGTAGTATCACGAGGCTCATAC
>JBBDMQ010000038.1:0-7859 GCA_040878245.1 Microthrixaceae bacterium | reverse complement strand
CGGGGGTGGGGGGGGGCTTGAACGGTGGGGCTTGAACGGTGGGGCTTTATCGGTGGTCGTATCGGTCGCGGGCAGTGTCTTCAAGAAGTGCTCTGTAGTGATCCACCGTTTTGACTGCAGTATTTCTCCAACTCCAGCGAGTGATCACACGATCACGACCGGCGGCACCGATCCGTTTGGCCGCTTGTGGGTCATCGAGTACCCGCAAAATTCCGGCTGCGAGCGAGTCGCTATCTGCTGGAATCGTCATAAAACAGGTTTCCCCATCAGGCCCAGCAACCTCGGGAATTGCGCCACCAGTTGTTGCTACTAGTGGGCAGCCGGTGCTCATTGCCTCGATCGCAGGAAGTGAGAACCCCTCATATAGAGAGGGCACAATGGCGCAGGCTGACTCGTTATAGAGCTCCACAAGGCGTTCATCAGTGATTCCAGATACAAACTCCACCGCATCTTCAAGGCCAAGTTGCTCAATCGTGCGTTGAGCAGCGGAGCCTTCCTTCAGGCGACCAACCATAATGAGCTTGAGGTTTGGTCGTTCGGTGCGCAGCTTGGCAAGTGCCTCGAGCAAATAGCGTTGCCCCTTCATGGCCACGTCTGAAGAAGCAGTCGAGATGATCTGATCGGGTTGACGTTCAATACCGGGCAAGGGGATGAACAGCTCTGGGTCAACTCCCACTGGCACCACGAAGAGTCGTTCTGGAGACACCATATGGTCCCGACAAATATCGTCGTACGAGGATCGACTCACGGTGATGACACGGCGCAGACGCTTGGCTACGCGCGTTTGCATCTTGGTAAACGCATACCAGCGTGATTTGGACCAACGCTGATATGCCGATTCGGCATGTTGCATCTCGAGTCGGCGATCCATAGTAATGGGGTGATGAATTGTGCCTAAAACCGGCAGACCCATGCGTTCCATTAGAAGCAATCCGTAGCCAAGGCACTGGTTATCTTGGACAAGATCAAAATCGTTGCGTCGGGCTTTAAGGTGGTCCCAAGCTCTCATAGAAAATGCGAGCGGTTCTGGGAAGGTGCCGCTCGAGAATGCAGTCACCTCGGCGTAATCCCAGCGATCTTTGAGTTCCCACCAGGCTGGCATGCGCATAGGGAAATAGTCGTTGTAAATATCCAAACTTGGAAGGCTGACCAGCGGGACGCGCTCATCAAGAATGGGATAGGGCTGACCCGACAAGACCTCTGCTGTATGGCCAAGATCTACCAACGCCTTGGTGAGGTGCCGGGTATACACGCCTTGGCCGCCTACGTGCGGCTTGCCTCGATAGGTGAGGTACGCAATACGAAGTGGGTCATCAGGGCCGGGCAAACGCGGCAGTGATCCATACCCTGAGCTCGCGCGACCTTTGTTCATAATCCTTAAGCTTCGCTGTGTGGCTACCTGATGGTCAAACTGACGGACTTCTTGGCTCTGCCTCGGATGCGATGAGATCCTGCCAAAGCAATCGCAATTCCAGCTACAAACAGCGCCGGAACGTCGCCGAGTGCCTGAGCAGGGGTTGTCCCTGTCATGCGAGGAACAGTGGCGAGTATCACTCGAGGTTCGCTGATATTGCTTCGCTGCAGGATCTTGCCCGTGTCGTCGAATACCGCCGAGAATCCTGTTGGGGCCGTCTGAACCAGCCATCTGCCGCTTTCAACAGCCCTGAATGCGGAAGTGGCGAGCTGTTGCGTTTGCACTTGGGTCAACCAATAGCTTGAGCCGTTGGTTGGGTTGAGCACTACCTCGCCACCGAGTCTCACACCCTCTCGTACTCGTCGTGCAAAGAAGACTTCCCAGCTGATGGCAACTGCAACCTTCCCTGCCGAAGTCTCTACCATTGCAGAGCCAACGCCAGGGGCTGCATCACGAGGGGGCAGTGCGTCTCCAGCTACTGGCTCAAAGAGCCAGCGCATAGGGACATACTCACCAAAGGGCACTCTGCGCTCTTTATCATATCGGTCGCCCAACTCGCCCCCGGGTGTGACTACCACTGAGTAATTTAGGAACTGAGCGGGGTTGTTCGGATCGTCCTCAACCACACCGACCAAAATCGGTGCGTTCAGTCGACGGGCCTCAGCAGCAATCTGATCTTTCCAAGGGTCGGAACTAAACGGCCCGGTTACGTTGATAGCGTTTTCGGGCCAAATCACTAGGTCCACCGGCTGATCAATTGACTGAGTTGCCCTGAGATGAGCGTTGAACACCTCTGGTACCTGCTCAGAGTCGTACAGGGTTCCTTGCTTCCCTCCGCCCTGTATTGCAGCAACGCGCATGGTGTTGTTAGGCCCGTCTATCGGATGCACAAATCTGAGCGATGCAATGCCGGCGCCAACGAGCAGGGCACAACCCACGAGGATTGCTGCAGGTTCCTTCCAACTTCTCTCTGCTATCGCAATATAGAGAGCAATGCCTAGGGCAGCCACTGCTGCACTGACTAACAGGCCTCCGCCGAGGCGTGCAATAGGCAACAACGGTCCCCGGCCTTGGCTCATCGAGATCAGCGATAAGGGGACACCACCAAAGGGGGCATGGCAGTGGAACCACTCAAAAACCACCACGCTTGCTGGCAGCATGAGCAGCCTCCAACGATTTGAAGGCACCGACAGGCCAACTAGCCCCACCAAAGTGGTCCAGCCCACAAGCAGCCCCGCTAAGTAGCCGCCCGTAGTGAGTTTCCACATCCAGAGCAACGAGGGTGCAAACCACCCCAATCCAACCATCCAAGAAATCAGATACCGCTGCAACCCTGGCTGAGTGCCAAGAAGAGCAGCCCAGAGGGCGATTCCGCCAATAGCAAGTGGCCACCAACCCCAAGGTGGCAAAGATGCACAAATCATGAGCCCGGCAATCAAGCCAAGCAAGAGCGGAAGCGGACGTTGTTTCACGAAGCATGATCTTGGCACTGTGCCGAGGCTTTTGTTGGAACCTTGGGTACTTGCTGAGAAATTCCACCTTGCCCGTCGACACGCGAGCTGTTGTGCCGAACGCCGGTCGTGGTTGACCTAGAGTGACCAACAATCTGTGCTCTGCGAAAAGTCGCACGCACACCGGATATCAAAGGATTCCAATGTTGCACTCTGCAAATTCTGGTTGCCCTCAGCTGAGTATTCGACGCTTACTCGGATGTGGTGTAGCTGCAGTCGTTATAGCTGGCGGTTCACTCGTTGGTTGCAGTTCCTCCGAGTCCTCTACGACAACCACTGCGGAGGCCACTACCGAAGCAAGCTCCGAATCAGAAGGCACTACGACCACTGCCGCACCAGCAACCCTTCCGACGGTTTCGAATGTGTTTGCCCCCCCGACTGAAGCTGGCAAAGACGTCATTGTTTCACTCAGCATTACCGGCGGTGCTACCGAGGATTCGCTCACTGAAGTGTCGATATCTGAGGAGTGGGCCGAGTCTGCGAAGTTGGTACCAGATGAAGCAGTAGTCCTTGCTCCTTCACAAACCGTGAACTTGACCAAAACTGGTACCTATATTCAAGTCACTGGTCTGAAAAAGGCTATGGACTTAAACAAGCCATTCGAGGTCACCTTAAAATTCTCGAACTCGGCCGAGCAGACCGTCCAAGGAGATGTGCGCGAGATCAGCCTCGGCTCCACCTGAGTTTCAGTCGAGATTCACTCGAAAGTCAGGTCTTTAGCAGTCGATCAACTGCTTTGCCGCTGTTCGGCCCTGTCGGATGCATGCCGGGATCCCTAACCCCCGGTATGACGCGCCAGCTAGCAATATTTGTGGGCAATCCGTAGCTAGCGAATACTCAATCTCTTCGACAAGTTGCTTATGTCCAACGCGATACTGAGCAAATCCATCTGGCCAACGAGAGACGCGTGTAGCTAGGGGTGGGTCTGTGATCCCCAAAGTTGTCTGCAAGTCAGCCAACAGTGCTGAGCGGAGTTGATCGTCCGAGAGTTTGGCACTGCGCTTATCTTTGTCATGGCCTGCTGATACCCGCAGCACTACATGTTTGCCGTCGTCCCAATGCGCCCACTTTGTTGACCCAACTGAGGCTGCGGTTAAACACATCTGAGCTAGTCGTGGAACCAAAAAGCCTGAGGCTAGAAGCTCTCCTGGTACAGAGTTTCGCTCAAAGACAAAGGTAACTAAGGCTACCGAAGAGTACGAAACTTGCTGGAGTAGCGAGGCTGTTTGTGTGCTGACCTGGCGCAACAACTCGGCAGCAATCGGGGCTGAGGTACAGATGAGCACTGAATCCGCTTCGATGGGTGATCCTGCTGCAAGTTCGGTCAAGATTTTGCCTTGGTCGGCGAGATAACATTTGTTGGCCTGAGCAGGGCTCAGGATCTGCACCCCCCGAGCCTTCAAGGCTTTTTGTAGCGTCTCTATAAGCACTGATATCCCGCCGAGAAGAGTCGTGAACACAGGAGTGCTACTCGGAACTGCGGCGCGCTGAGCCTGCTGACGCAGAGCAAGAGTCAGGCTGCCACCAAGCATCGCGGCCTCGTAGAGTTGTGGGGTGACGGACTGCATGCTGAGAGTGTCGACATCGCCGGCATTGATTCCGCCAATAAGCGGAGCAACAACATGGTCGACAAGTTCTCGGCCGTAACGCTCAGTCAGAAATCCGCCAATCGAAACGTCGCCGATTGGTGCAGGCCAGTCGAACTGAACTTCTTCACGGGCTCGCTGCATGCCAGCATCCGAGAGCAGACCACTTGCTGCAAGCGGCTCAAATTCTAGTGGAACCCCGAGCACGGTATCTGTTGGCAAGAAGTGAAGAGCTCCGTCCACAAAGACTTGCGCTCGGCTCATGGCTGGATGGGTGAACTCGCTCTCGAGGCCGAGTTCTCTGCACAACTGAACTGCATCAGGAACTCGGCACAAAAAGGCGTCGGCACCTTCATCAATGATCATGCTCTGATCATTCGGAAGGCTGATCGGGCTACTGAGAATTTTTCCTCCTAGCCGAGGCTGCGTGTCAATCAGTGTGACCTCAACCCCAGGAACCTGAACGGCCTCCCATGCAGCAGCTAGGCCAGTGATACCTCCGCCGATGATGAGCAGCTCAGTCATAGCTCGGCAAGCTCAAAGAGCCTCGCTGCTAGAGCTGCCATAACCTGAGGGTCTGCGTTGACCACCTCAGTTCTTGCAAATGCTAAACCGAGCTCCTGAGCCAAGTTGGCTGCCTCAATATCTAGATCGAATAGCACTTCTAAGTGGTCTGCAGTAAATCCTTGTGGTACTACCAAAACGCCCTGAGCGCTTGCAGTTTCAGCAACTTCAGCCATGCTCTCTAAAATATCGGGACCTCGCCAAGGCTCAGGTGTGCGCCCGGCGGATTGCCAGCTAATACTCCAAGGTGGATTTCCGCTGTACTGCTGATCGTTGAGTCCGGCACGCTCTGAGATTGCCTGTGCAGACGCAGAAAGTTGGTCGGGGTAGGGGTCTTCTACAAGAACTCGCTCAGGGAGAGAGTGTGCAGTAAAGAACACTTGAGTTTGCTCGGGTAGGCCTGCAAGTTGTTCTCGTACCGAGTTGGCCTGATGCGTGAGGTACGCATCCTCGAGGCTCCAGGAATCGAGTCCGACAAAGCTCAGGCCGAGTTCCTCTGCAGAAGTAGCTGCACGCTGATGATATTGACCAACGCTAAATCCCGAGTAATGCGGAGCAAGCACGAGCCCTACAATTCGGCTTACACCGGCCTGCGCAAGGGCAGCGACACCATCTTCAACAAATGGTGCGGAATGCTTCTGTCCAAGCTGCACCACAAAGCAGTCTTCGTGGCCGGCCTGAGTTGCCAAAGCCTGCAAAGCCGATTCCACGGCATCTAGTTGGGCTTGGGTGCGCTCGCGCAGCGGCGAAATACCGCCAATAGCTGCGTATCGGCTGATCAGATCTTGTAGCTGCTCTTCGGTGGGTGGCCGACCACGGCGGATGTGTGTGTAGTACTCGGGTATGGCTTCTGGGCTCGACGGGGTGCCATAGGCCATCACGAGCACGCCAATGCGCTCTTTGGGGGTAGGACTGTTCAGAGTCATTCGATGCCTTTGGTAGAGGGCGTTTATGGAGTTGTTGAGTGAACGAGAGCAATCACTTGTTCAAGGACTTCTGGGTTTGTTTCAGGTAGTACACCGTGGCCCAGATTGAAGATATGGCCGCCGCGGCCCCCCGGATTTCCACCACCTCGAGCAAGCACATCAAGAACTGCGGGCTGAGTAGGGCCCCATCCAGCAGCCGGCAACGCAGGGTCAAGATTGCCCTGCAGGCTTACCGATTCGGGAACTCGACTGCGTGCCGCATCAAGTGGTGTGCGCCAATCTACGCCAACGACTTCCGCACCCGCTGATGCCATCAGTCCGAGTAGTTCGGCAGTATTCACGCCGAAATGAATCCTTGGCACTCCAAGTTCAGCAACGGCGGTCATTACTTTGGTTGAACTTGGTAGCACGAACTTTTCGTAATCACTTGGGCTGAGGGCCCCAGCCCAAGAGTCAAACAATTGTGCTGCAGAAGCTCCGTGAGCGATTTGCGAGCGCAGCGAGTCGATAGCCAAATCAGCCAAACGGTCCATCAACTCAAACCAGAGGGGTTCGTCGGTATGCATCAGCGCTTTGGTTTTCACGTAGGTGCGAGAGGGTTGCCCTTCAAGTAGGTAACTTGCAACCGTAAACGGCGCCCCAGCAAACGCAATAAGTGGCACAGTGAGTTCGCTCACGAGGTTGCGAACTGTTTGCACTACATACGGGGGGTCTGCCTCTGCATCTAGGGGTCGCAAGCGCTGCAGGTCTGCTCGCGTTCTAAACGGATGCTCCACAACAGGTCCGATACCCGGCGCAATGTCCACGCCAAAACCGATTGCGTGCACGGGGGTCATGATGTCTGAATACAGAATCGCAGCATCAGTTCCGTAGCGCTGCACGGGCTGCAGTGTGATTTCCGTGGCCAAGTCTGAATCAGCGATTGCGCGCAGAATGGTTCCCGTACCTCGAATAGCGCGGTACTCAGGAAGTGATCTTCCTGCTTGGCGCATAAACCACACAGGTGGCCGTTCGGTGTGACGGCCGGTGCAAGCGCGAATAAATATCGAGTCGGCATGAGCTTGAGTCATCTTGTATATAGTCAATCACGCGTACCCTAGGTTCTCCCATCTGGAGGAAATATGCGCCGCAGTATTGATGATGATCAGATTCCCGTTCCGCCGGTTGACCCAGAGGACGCTGCAGAGATGCTGCCCATCAGCTGGGCAGTCTCTGTGTGTGATGACTACCAAGACACCACACCAAGAATCCAGTTACTAGCCGAAGAGTTTGGCGCCCCAGGAACTGGCCTTGTGGCGCACCTTGATGCTTCGCAGGCCCGCCGATTGCGATTGGCCCTGCGGTCTGCATTGAAAGAAATTGGCGAGGAACTGGGGCAGTAGCAGGTTGCAAAGTTGATGTACTAGCGGATTTTGCTCTGGGGTACCCCGATTTTATCTACGTGGGGGAGTGGGTACACTTACCTTTCCCCTAATTCAGACCGGCCCCTACAGGAGACCGTGTGGCAAATCATCCCGAGCTTGAACTTGAGCAGGCCTATATTGATCACGCATACCTCTGCTTGGAACGTGCCCGGGCTGTGGCCGAGTCAATGCGCGAGGACGTAGTAGACGGGCAGGGCGGCACGTTTCAGAACCGCTATGAGCGGGATGTGGTGTGGGAGCGCGTAGGAGTGCGCTTGCATCAACTTGAGCTAGGCGAGCGGTCGTTGATCTTTGGCCGAATCGACACTGAACCATCAGAAGAAGACCCGAAGGGCGAGAGTTTTCATATTGGCCGCATTGCTGTTTCTGATGGCACTATCGGCTCGGTTGTCGTTGATTGGCGAGCACCGATTGCTGAAACTTTCTATCGGGCG
>JBBDMQ010000037.1:0-7863 GCA_040878245.1 Microthrixaceae bacterium | reverse complement strand
TTCATGACCAAACGGGCAGAAGTGACACTGGGATCAGCAAGGATCCGTCGAACTGAATCCAATGAATCGTACAAACGCTGACCGGCACTAAACACCGCATCGTTAGCAACCGGCAGCGAGGTTAAGCGAGAGAGCAGCGGTCCGATCATGCGATTCATACGACGAGAAGCCGGATAGAGGCGATCCATGTACCAACTCAAAATATCGGGCAAGGAAAGTAAACGAATCGTCTCGGCTGTAGGTGCACAATCAACGACAACAACGTCAAAACGGCCTGACTCGCACAGGGCCTCTACCTCTGTGAGCGCAAACAATTCATCAAGCCCTGGAATCATTGAGAGTTCCTCGGCCTCGATTGCTTCAACCCCGGCCCAGTCCAACATCTCCATCATCCAGCCGCGAATCTCACCCCAGTTCTCTTCAAGGCGTTGACGCGCATCAAGTTGCTGAGCCCAAAACCGAGGAGCAACTTCAACCGGCTCAGATCCCAGTTCAACTCCCATGGAATCAGACAGCGAATGTGCAGGGTCAGCCGAGGTGACAATCACGCGTTGACCCTGCTGAGCAATATGGAGCGCAGTGGCCGCTGCAGTGGTGGTCTTACCCACCCCTCCCTTTCCCGTGAAGAGCAAAACTCTCATGACCTACGCCTAGCCGACGAAGCTTGCGCTACGGGCTTTTCCTGCTGTGCAGGAAAAAGTCCATATCGAACTGCCCACAAACCGCACAGCGACAAACCCAAGATGGGAACCAAGGTTCCAAATGCTAGGGGGGTGAAGGGCCTAGCTGCAGCACCGAGAATTGCAATCACTAGCTGCGCGAAGAGCGATCCCAGCAAACCCAATCGCACTGCGCGTGGGGCAGATCCAGCCAGAAAGAAAAGTCCGCCGATACCCATCAAGTCATCTCTGCTTCGCGATGCAGCAAGCGCAATATCTGCGGCGAACAAAAAACTTCCCGCTAGAAATAGGCATACGGAGACAAGAAAAAAAGCTCCAACGAACTCCTCCGGATCAATGACTGCAGCTGCAGTCACCCCAGCAAAGACTGCGGTACTCGCCCATGAAACCGACACAACCCAGCGACCCGGAATGCCATCTCCGAAAGCAAGGTTCATCCGCTCGCGACGCTCTGCCGAGGAAGCAGCCCGCTGAGCCTCAAACTCGGCCCGAGCCTGCGCTGCAGTCTGTTGTGAAGTTGTCTTGCCATTCGGCGACGGACTCATTGATCTCTATTGTGGCGGTGTGAGCCAAACGAAGCACATTGAAGAACTCTCAAGGTTTACCCCGACCTACTTCGGGTGACGAATCACGTTGGCGAGCAGCTTCAAAGATCGCCCGCTCGGCAACAATGGCAACCCGCGCCGACCGAGTTGGATGGTTGAGTAGTCCAGCTTGGCCAAGCTCAAGCGCCGCCCAAGCCGCATGCGATGCAAGCAGGTCATCCGGATCATCTAGGTAGCGTTCAAGAAGTTGTTGCAGTTCAGTGTTGAGCGGTTGCGCTGAATTGCCAAGTACAACGAGCGCATTGCGGCGCACATAACGAGCATCCCGAGCGGGGATGTACCAGCGTCCGACACTTGCAAGTAGCTCCTCCTCACTCGCTGAGAGCAGCCAATGCAGATCAATCCAGCTTCCCGGAGCTTGAGATGCATCAAGCTGAGCATCATGTTGTTGCGACTGAGAATCGGAGCGGCGGCTTGGCGGACAGACTTCTTGGCACTCATCACACCCATAGATTCGATCGCCGAGTGCTTGTCGAAACTCATGTGGGAAATCGCCTTGAGCCTGAAGCAGCCATGCCAAGCACTTTCTGGCGTCGAGAACTCCTGGAGCAATAATTGCCTGAGTGGGGCACCCGTCGATGCAGCGTTGACAACTACCGCATCCGTCCTCGAGTGGTAGCTCGTTGACCGGTAGCTCCGCATCGGTCAGGACCGAGCCAAGGAGAAACCAACTCCCCTCGCCCGGTAGCAACACATTGGAACTCTTGCCGAACCAGCCAATACCCGCTCGCACAGCTGCGGCGCGATCAACAAGAGCGTTGTCATCTGCAAGCACAAGCGCCCGAAAGCCAGACTCAGTGAGCATTTCAGCGACTTTGCCTAACCCAAACCGAAGCTGCTCGTAGTGATCTGCGGTGGCATAGCGGGCAACACGAGCAGCAGGTTTCAGTGGCGCATCCGGAACCGAAGTTTCGTAACGATAAGCGGCTACAACGAGCGACTTGACACCAGGAAGAGAGACCGAAGGGTCAGTGGAGCGAGCTGGGTTTCTGTAGGTGAATGCCATTTCAGCATTCAGACCTTGACTGCGGCGCTCCTCAAGTACCTGCCGTGTCTTGAGAAATGGCGAGGCCTTACACACGCCAATTGCAGCAAGGCCATGCAACCTTCCCAGGCTGAGCAACTGATCGCAGAACTCTGCATTTTGTTGGGCCGACAAAGGTTCCACCTCTCCATTTTGGCCCATAAGACCACTGAACCTTGCCCGTGATGAGATCCGAACCATGCAAGGTTTGAACTCAGGCCGGATCAGGTTCGACATGTTCGCGAGCTAGCGCCGCAGCAGCATGATCAATTGGACCACGAGTTCGAGGGTCAACCCCGCTACGAAGCAACACCAGCGCAGCGAGGGCACATAACGCTGCAACGCTAAAGCCAGCACGGAACCCACCAAGGCCCACCGAGACACCAAGAACGGCGGCACCTATCCCTTGGGAGAGATCAAAAAAGCTACTGACTGTGCCAACTGCCGAGCCACGCTCCGAGTCAGGTACCCCTGTCAGCGCCAGAGTCAGAACCGATGGATACAGCAGAGACATACCCACCGAGAAGACAACGGTGCCGAAATACAGCCCAAATTTTGTTTGCAAGATCGCAATGATCACTAGCCCAGTAGCCACAGCTGCAGTAGACAATGTGCCAGCTCGAAGCGGACCGATTCTGTCGGGGATCTTGGCTCCAAAAATGCGAACCAGTAGCACAGTGCAGCCATAGAGCAAGAACACACTGCTTGAATCTTCGAGCCCAACATCACCCACATACAACGGCATAAACGCAGCAAACCCAGCAAGGCCAATCATGCCTAAGAACAGAACCGAGCCGGGGATAAGTGAGGAACGGTTGATGAGTGGAGCGGGCTCACCGCCTGGGTCTGATTGAACCACTGTCTCGGTGGTGAACAATCCAATCGCGGCAGAAATGAGCGCGCATCCCAGCGCCACCAGCCAGACGCGATTGAAGTGAGTTTCATCAAGAATGAACTCACCCAAGGCAGGGCCGAAGGCCAACCCGCTGTACACCGCGACAGACCAGTAGCTAATGGCTTCGCCACGTCTTGCTGGCGGCGCAAGATCGGTAATCATCGTGCCCGCTCCCACAAAGAACGCTGCTTCGCCTACCCCACCAAAGAGCCGAGCGGCAAACAGCAATTCAGGTCCGGTGACAAGCACATAGAACCCAGTTGACACTGCAACGATGCTGGCGCCACCCACGATCAAGACCTTGCGGCCAACTGAATCACCAATACGACCAGCGAAAGGCCGAACCAGTACTGCACCGATTGAAAAGGAGCCAACCAAAACACCCACTGCTAAATCGCTTCCGCCAAGAGGGCCCGCCACAAATAGTGGAACCGTTGGTAACAGCATCCCAAGCGAGAAAAAATAAAACAGGCCGCAGATCACGACTGTTACAAATTCTCGGGTGATCACAGGATCCGAGGCTGGAGCAGTTGGGAATTTAGGCACGCTACGAGCAGTACATTTTAAGTTGATCGGGCAGGCTAAATAGACCCGAAGGACCGGGTGGGAAATCAACGACCTCCACTACCGAGTCTGGATTAAGCGGTCCGTATAGGTGAGGAAACAGCAAGTCACCCTCTGCTGGCACACCCGCTTCCTAGCGCAACTCGGCGGTCAGGAGTTCTGGATTGATGAGCAACAGGACGAGGTCGCTTTGACCCACGTAAAACCTATTTGCGGGAATCAAGAGAAGGTCGATTGTAGAAAGATGTATAAAACCGAGGGTTGCCTGCTCCTGCGTTGTGTAACCCTGAGTGGCCTCTAGGCATCGGACAGCCTCGGCCTTTTCGCAGATGTGTACTAGCGGGCCTTTCACCTGCATCACGAGGAGCGGGTAAGGCTCAGGAGTTGAGCCGATGAGACCACATTGGCTCCAAGACGTCTTGCTCCGTCTTGAACTCGACGGTCGGAACTCACTACGAGCACAGCTTGATTGGTAGGAAGTTCAGCGACCATTTGCAAAATCAAGTCATCAGCCTCAACTTCCGTAGGGCTAAAATGCACTCGTACAGCCAGCGGCGCACTCACGGCGGGTCTATTACCGTTGCCTTCACCATCAAAGACCACATGGATAACAGCTGAAGTTCTTGCCTGCAGTGTTGCAAACAGATTGATCAACGAATCTCTCTGCGACGAACCGTCAAGCTGCGGCCAAGCCTCCATCGAGATGTTGTAGCCATCTGCAATAACGATGATCTGCGGGGTCAGGAGCAGTTGCTCAACGCCCTCTGGAGTTCCTTCGATGACCCCTCGCACTAGGCGCAGCGGAGTCCGCCGGGGTGGACGCTTGGCCCTCTCTGAGGCCTCAGCTAGATGAGGTTCGCTCACTGAGAGCGAGTTTCCTGACTCCAAAGGGTTTTCTGACTCCAAAGGGTTGTCTTCGTTGGGTCGAGGCAGAGAAACTGCTGGAGCGATGAACTGAGCCACAACCGCTAGCTGCTGCCCTAGTGCCCGGGCTGCTTCTGCGGCCTGACGCACTGCTTCGTGAATCGCAATCGGGTCAATATTTTGCCAAGGAGGTTCGGACAGTGACTGCTCTGCAACTGTCTCGGCTGGACTTCTAGTTTGGGCCATCGAGGAAGCAGTTTGGGCAGCAGAGTAAGCAGTTTGGGCAACAGAGGAAGCAGTTTGGTCCGGTTCTTCTACCTTGGCCTCAGCCTCAGCAGCAACAACGATCTTCGGGGAAGTCTGCTCAGCCAAGTACTGACTCAACTGCTGCTCAAACTCTTCAGCGCGACTAGTTGCCTGTCGAGATTCCTCAAGACGAGCAGTTGCTCGTTTCTCTGCCTCTTTCATAGACCGCACTGCTTGTTGGCGCTCTTGTTCTAGTTGTTGAACACGCTGCGAGAGTTCATCGCAGGTTGCTTGAGCACCCAGCGCTGCTGCTCGTTCTACTGCTAGAGCCTGTGTTGCTGATTGTGAGGTTTCAACGGCGGCCACTAACTCAACCTTGAGATCAGCAAGTGCTTCTTCTAATTGAGCAAGGCGACGCTCAGCTGTTCGGCCCTGCACCCCCGCCGCCGCATCTGCTTCCTCCTCGGCAGCGGAGACAATCAATAGCTCCAGTTCATCTGACCATCCATCTGGACGATGAAGAAAGAGCCAAGAGCCACGGCCAAGGTCTTGCTCTGAAAAACTTTCTGCCACCGAGTTACGGAACTGCTCCTCTGTGTCGAGAACGGTTAATACCTTTCGGGCTGCCACAGTTGGCAGACGAACAAAGTTGAGTAATGGCCTGAGAGCAGCCGGTGGAAGCGGCTTGTCCTGGGACTTATGTGATGCGTCTTTCTTAGCCTGCAAGATGGCAGTCTCAATGGCGCGATTCAGGACTCGCAGACGACTCAGCTGATACGCATCCTCACTACTTCGATCAGAGTCCGGATTCTGCGCCAAGAGTCTCACCCGCTAGTTGCTCTGGCTCAACCTGAACAGCATCAATTTCAATGACCGATGCCGAAGTTCCACACCAGCGACACACCACAGATTCATAATCCTCATCAAGAACCACTTGGTCTTCAATGCTGAGTTCTCCACCCACCGTATAGTGATGGAATGACCGTGTTCGCCTAGAAACAGTCACCTCAAACCTAGTGAGGTTGCCACATGCGGTACAGCGATAACGCGGCGGATCAGCATCTATCGGCAGGTTTGAAGTGGTTTGCATGCTGCGATGTTAGCGCCCGGACGGACAGCGCTTTCTGCGGATCAGTTGCTTGGCAAAGGCGAAGCAGCTTGGCTTGCGGCCACGAGCTTCTCCAGCACTTCAGCGGCCCTGCCGTCGTCAATAGAGGCTGCCGCAAGTTCGACTCCCTCGGCAAGGTTCTGTGCACAACTGGCAACCACTAACCCAGCAGCAGCGTTGAGTACCACCATGTCTCGAAGGGGGCCCTTCTCTGCGGCAAGGATTGATCGTGCAGCGGCAGCGTTTTCTTCGGGGCCGCCGACGCGGATCTTCTCTACTGAGACTCGACTCATGCCAACATCTTCTGGATTGATGACAAAACTGCGCAATTCACCCTCGAATAGTTCAGTCACCTGAGTAGCTCCCGTAGTGGTGAGTTCGTCTAATCCGCCCTCGCCGTGAAGCACCCAAGCACGAGTCAGCCCCCGGCGCTGAAGGACCTGGGGCACTAGTGCCATCAAGCGAGGGTCTGAAACACCGAGGACCTGACGACCCACATTCCCTGGATGAGAGAGCGGTCCCAGCACGTTAAATACCGTCGGCACTCCAAGTTGTGCACGAACGGGAGCGACATGTCGCATTGATGGGTGAAATATGCGTGCGAATGCAAAACCCACGCCGGCCGAGCGCATGCAACTCAGAACCCCTTCACCGTTCAGTTCCACTTCAATCCCGAGGGACTCCAACAAGTCAGTCGACCCAGATGTTGAGGATGCTTTTCGGTTGCCGTGCTTACAAACTGTTGCACCCGCTGCGGCAGCCACAATTGAAGCCATTGTTGAGACGTTAAAGGCCTTACCCGCAAGGGCAGCCGAGCCTCCAGTGCCTACAATATCTAGCGTTTGCTGGGGATCATCTAGCTGTAAGGGCGAGGACACAGCGAGCATTGAGCCAACTAAGCCAGTCACTTCTTCAACGGTCTCGCCCTTGATTCTTAGAGCAACAATAAAGGCCGCAATCTGCGCATCAGTCGCTGATCCGTCAAGCATGCGCTCCAGTGAGGCTGCCGCCACTTCGGCCGATAGGTCCTGGCCCGCAATCAGTTCGGCAATCACTCCCGGCCAAGCACCTACGGCGGAAAAAGCTCCCATATCGCTATCTTCCCCTTGATTCGCTGCCCAAATAGGCAGAACCACAAACTATCCGGCAACAACGCCAGAGGACAATGATGCAATTTCATCTTCGGTGGGGAGTCCCATTGTTCTTGCCCTGCGGCGCCGGCGAATAATGCGCTGACGCTCGCGCTCTGTAGCGCCACCCCAGATGCCGTTGTGCTCACGCTCGGAGATGGCATGCTCCAGACAAGCTGCTTGCACAGGGCATGAAGAACAGACTGATTTAGCGGCGCCAGCCTCTTCATCAGTAGCGGGATAAAATATAATGGGATCGATGCCCCTGCAGGCCGATCGATCTACCCATTTCAGGTCCATGGGGTGATTCTGCCCTCGCCAACGCCCGATGTCCAAGTGAGTATCAAAATTCACTGATGCATTCAGTTGTTTGCTCAGTAATTTGAAGGCTTATCCCCCCTGCAATCCAAACAGAAATCCGCTCAAAGTTTTGCCTGAATCTGCTAGGCCGCAGGCCTCACCGGCATCTACACTTCATCTGTGAGCAGTCGTCCCTTCATTCGAGCCACCTCTCTAGAGGCGCTGCGGTCCGAAACCTTTGATCTTGTAGTGATAGGGGGTGGAGTCACTGGCGCTGGCGTCGTGCTTGATGCAGCCTCCCGAGGCCTTCGAGCGGCGCTTATTGAACGTGACGACTTCGCTTCAGGAACCTCATCCAAATCCTCAAAGCTCATTCACGGGGGTTTGAGGTACCTGCAACAAGGCGAGATCGGCCTAGTTTACGAAGCCCTAGCTGAACGTCAAAGG
>JBBDMQ010000036.1:0-1486 GCA_040878245.1 Microthrixaceae bacterium | reverse complement strand
CTCATGTGGAGTTTTTCCGGGGCATAAGTAATCCCATTGGATGCAAAGTGGGGCCCACTGCAACTGCGGAACAGGTGCTTGACCTCTGCGAGGCACTCAATCCTGAGCGCATACCTGGCCGACTCACACTGATTACACGCCTTGGCGCAGAGAATGTGACTGAATCGCTCCGACCGCTGCTTCGTGCTGTTGCGGATTCTGAGCATCCGGTTGTTTGGGCTTGCGATCCCATGCACGGAAATACATTTACGGCACCGAGCGGTCAAAAGACGCGGCACTTCGATTCGATTCTCTCTGAAATCCGAGGATTCTTCGAAGCGCATCAGGCCGAAGGCACTTGGCCTGGAGGCGTGCACGTCGAACTGACAGGCGACGATGTGACCGAGTGTCTTGGCGGCGCAGAGGACCTGCTCGACGGCGATCTTGCGCTTCGATACGAGACCATGTGCGATCCCAGACTCAATGGCCGGCAGTCGCTTGATCTAGCTTTCGGTGTTGCGGAACTTCTGCGTCGGGGTTAATCGAGTGCGAATCTTCTGCACCGTCTGAGTAATTGTCGACTGGACTAGTCAGCTTTAGCTGCTAAAGTTGAGCAAGTTGGTCGGCTTTAGAGCCATCCTCCAAAATCGGATCCCGGCACAACCCGGTCTCTGCGGATATCCCCCACCCGGAGTTGATATGAGCACTATCGAAATCAATCCTGACGGACAAGTCATTGGCAGCGATGGACTGGCCATTGATGTGGACCCTGGAATGGTGACTGATATCCAAAAGTTTGAGCGCTCACTCGCTGGCTACCTTGCCGGCGAAATCGAAGAGGATGTCTTTAAGGTGTTTCGCCTAGCCAATGGCGTCTATGGCCAGCGTCAGGGTGGGCATAACCAGATGGTTCGGATCAAGGCGCCATATGGGGCGATTACCCCCACGCAACTTGATGCGCTTGCCGACATTTCTGAAAAGTACAGTCGTACTTGGGGTCACCTCACAACTCGCCAAAACGTTCAGTTTCACTTCGTAGATTTGGAACGCGTCCCGGACTTACTCTGGGATCTTGCCAAAGTGGGACTCACTACCCGCGAGGCATGTTCTGACACCGTCCGCAACGTCATGGGCTGTCACCTTGCCGGAGCTTGCCCGCATGAGGTGCTAGATATTCAGCCCTGGGCCGAGGCCACCTTTTGGCATTTCTTAAGAAACCCCATTTCCCAGCGCCTGCCCAGAAAGTTCAAAATCAACTTTTCTGGATGTTCAACTGACTGCGGCCAAGCAATGTTTAACGACGTGGGCGTCATTGCAGTCAATCGAACAATCCCAGAGGGCGAAGAGGGAGCAGGCGAAATTGAGGCAGGGTTCCGAGTATTTATTGCGGGCGGATTAGGGGCAAACCCTCACCCAGCATTAGCACTCGAGGAGTTCACCTCACGAGAGGAACTGCTACCTACGATCGAAGCCTGTGTTCGCGTTTTTGAACAAACAGGCAACAGAG
>JBBDMQ010000035.1:0-7884 GCA_040878245.1 Microthrixaceae bacterium | reverse complement strand
AAAGACCCCAGCACCGTTATTGCGATACATGCGATCAGATTCGGCCCCAACAGCAGCCATGTAGGCATCCTGATCTCCATCTGCGTCAACGTCAAAGAACACAGTTGGACCGGTACCAAATTCTGGGTTTGGACCAAGCAAGCCAGCCTGAGCAGCAACATCCATAAAGGTGCCGTCGCCATTATTCACATACAAAGAATTGACATCACCGATGCGACCTAAGAACACGTCGGAGAGCCCATCCGAGTTGATGTCGACCACACTCACAGCACCAGTCATTCCATCCTCTCCAATGAGGTCACGAGTGGAGTGGTCCCTCAGTAATCCTGCCGCCGAAGTCACATCGGTAAAGACCAAACCGCCGAGCTGCTCAGATGTGAGCTGGCTCTTGGGATCTTCAACTGCCGGAGGGACTACTGACTCTTCGGCATTTCCTTGAGGTACTCGAGTGGTTGATGTGGTTGTGGTGTCCGATAAAACTGCTTTTTGATCAGAGCAAGCCGTCGTGAAAAGCCCCAGTACAGCTATCGAAGTAAAGAACAAAAAGATGTGATCCCATCGGGTCTGATTGCTTCTACCCTTTATGCGGTTCATGACGCTGGCCTACTGCGCACGTCTGCAGAGGTATACCGAAGGCGTTCAGCTACTGGCACAACTTCGGATGGCACCCCGGTCAAACCCGCTTTGTCTAAGGCGGCAGCCCCAACTTTTTGCCCAAGCGTTGCCCCCTGAACCAAGTCGTACCAATAGTGAATTCCACCAGTCAAGCGACTATCGGTCGCTTCTGCAGCTGCATCGAAGAATTCATCGGTGCGTTCGGGCCGCAGAGCGCTCATTACCTGCGCCGCTGCGGTCGAATACGCAGCATGACCAGAGACATATGCAGGAAAAGGCGGTGTCTGCAGGGAAGGAAGCCACTGAGGCGACTTAGTGTCCCGAATCACGGTCACCGGCCGCACTGTGCGAAAGAAATACTTGCTGTCCCAACTCGCAATCCCAGCGTCGGCTTCGGCAGTAGCAAGGAGTGCAAGACCCGAGGCCTGATCGGCAACAGTTGCTTGTCGAAGTGAATCGGCGGCAATGTCGCTCATCCAATACCCCGGGGGCGTCGAGGTCCCTGGCCCTTGATCCCAAAACGCTGCTAATCGCAGATTTCGATCAGAGATGTTGGTTGCCTCTGCAAAGACCTGATCGGTTGCTGCTTTGTGCTCAGCGCTGCCACGAGCTGGGGGTGTCGGCGGACGGAACTGATTGGCCCCCTCAAAGTTCCATGGCCGCCATGAGCCAGCCAATGGCTCGAGGGCGGGCGCAAACATTTCTGGAGTGGGAACCCAATCACCCCCGGAGGGCAGATCACTCGGCGAGCCCGCCCAAGGCAAGGCGCCGTCACTTGACGCAAAGGTCAATACACTGGAGCCAACAGTGGTTCCGAGTTTTTCTGCCGCTTGTAGCGTCGAGGGCCACACCGACCCAGAGGCCACGACTCGATTTTTAGCAATTTGCTGCAAGCGCTCAAATCGGGTGCATTCCACCTTGTAGAGATCGCATGCAGCGGTGCGCTGAGCCGAAGCAGTGACAAGTTCCGGAGGCAACTCCCTATCGGGCAGCTCTAACCCAACTGAATCGACTCCCGAAATTGGCTCGGCAAAAGC
Source organism: Microthrixaceae bacterium (assembly GCA_040878245.1). Taxonomy (GTDB): domain Bacteria; phylum Actinomycetota; class Acidimicrobiia; order Acidimicrobiales; family Microtrichaceae; genus IMCC26207. Next base: position 6,232 of record JBBDMQ010000035.1, on the reverse strand, counting down.
GGAGTCCACCTGAGCCGGCGATGGTTCAGTACTTAGTGTGGTTCGAGCGGCGGCTAGGGCTGCCTCATGGGCTGCAACTGCGATGATCGCTGAGTTACGAGCCATTCGAAGAGGGTTCAGACTGCGCCGACGGCCAACATCTACTGCTAGATCCATAAATCGCGTTGGAGTACCTTCTGCAACCCGGGTGAAGCGGTCGTCGCTTCCCGGGGGTCGAGGAGCCGCTGCGGCGGCGCGCAACTCTTGCAACTCTGTTCGTTCGGAGTCAGCCTCGATAGCTGGAACCTGCGCAGACACAGCTTCGGGCAGGTAACTCCAGCGGTCACGAGTCGGCGGAAACGCAGCAAGAGGTGTACCGGCCGAACCCGCAGGCTGCGGATCCGAGGGCTTTGGAGCAGATTCCGGTGAGTCTTCAGAAGCAGAACTCTCGGGGCTTGCGGGTCTTGTTGTGGATCTTGGTGTGGACTCGCTGCTTGAGCACGATGTCACTGAGACACACAGCAACACCACTGCAAAAAGCGCCAGCCTGCAGGACACGGCGAACCTAGCTGCAACGATCAATGAAACAGCAGCCAACTTCGATTCACAAAGGCGTGGTAACCCCCAACCCATAGGTGAAAGTCTGCCAGAACTTCACTCGCTGATGTACTTACTAAGCTCATGATGTGAGTTCACTACAGCCACAAGACCCCGAAGGGACAACACAGTCCGGTTCATCTGAAATATCAGAGCCAACCAACCCTCTTCCGTTCTGGTCATTTCTTGCTCTACTTATAGTGGTCCAACTCCTCGATATTCTTATTTCCAAGCGAGTCTCACTTGGCCCAGCGGCGCAAGAACAGGTTCAGATAGATATCATCGCTACAGGGGAAAAGATCGCTGATGCGGCCCTCTTTGTTGCCCTAGGCATAGCATTAATCGCCAAAGCAGTTCGCGCTCGACCCAAAATCGTGATTGCTTCGTTAGTGCTCTTCCTCTCCGTGGCAACGCTCAATCTTCTGGCCAATGTCATTGCGCTAGTCGCAACTGCCGAGCTTCAACAGGTTGAGCGACTTTCTCTTCTATGGGATGTTGGTTTGGTCTACTTGGCCACGGTGCTCGTGTTTGGTGCTTGGTATCGAGTTCTTGATGCCGAGTTACCCGGAGGAGCCTTTGAGTTTCCCGTGGACCCAGAACGCCCGCAACGCTCACCAGGATGGGTTGATTACATCTTTATTTCTTTCAACGCGAACGCCACCTTTGGACCCACATCCGAGGTTGTTCACTCTCGAACAGCCAAGGTATTAATGATGATTCAGACCCTCATGTCCTTATTAGTGCTTGTGGTGCTACTTGCTCGAATTTCGGGACTCACTTAGCCCGGGCCCCAGCAATAAGCTGGGGCCCGGGGCAAGACCAGCTCCACCGGCTTTAGGCTGCAAGCGCAAAACCACTGGCATGAATCATGGATTCCTCCCAGTTGAGGATTTGTCCCACTAGACGCGTGGTCTTCACATGGCGCTCGACCCCAAGACCAACTCCGGGCGCCTCAGTTGCCCCACCCAGAGCCAACCTTCTTACAAAGCGAAGCGCACGAGAGGCTGAGGGTCGTCCCACAACCTTTTCTGGGGCATCCAAAATATGAGCGCGCACCATATGAGGCCATTGAGCGGCGAGTAGCTCGGCGGAGCCAAGTATTTCTGCAGCTACCACGCGAGACCCGTGAGCGACCACAACCCCGCACTGCCCTGGTAGAGGACCCCGAGCAACAAGATCTCTAGCCGCTTGCGCCAGAGAGACATGAGAGCTGTCACCCGAGCCTTGATCAGCGCTAAACACCAGATCTGATGCGGCAAAGTTTGCTGTCTTGGAGTCAATTTTCAGTCGGTGAAGCTCGAATCCAACGCTATCCCAGACAGCGCCCTGATTAGATCGCTTGTTACCACCACGACGCAGGCTTTCAGAGACGCTTTCAGACTTCGCTCGCCGGACCCGACGGCTGACATGGCCCGAGGTGCCATCAAAAGAGCGTGAGCCACCCCATCGACCTGACTCAACGCAGGACACAGGAATATCAACGCGGGTGCCAGCAGCAATAAGCACGCTCACGTTGAGTGTCCGCTGCTGAAGACCACCCGAAAGCGTTTCTCCTTCGAGTAACAAGAACGGCTGATCAATCAAGCTAGTCACGCTCAGGGTAGGTACCGACTCAGACTCGGCTTCTACGATCTTGAGCGATCCGGGACAAGCAGTAAGTAGGGAAGCTGGGAGTTCCTGTGAGAGGTAGATCGGGAAGAGAGTGACTCCGGCTCTTGTGATCGGAGCCCCGATTGAAGCTTGTTCGAGCACCGACATAGGTGCAGTGACAGGCGTTGTAGACATGAATCCTCCAGGGGTTAATACAGAGGCGCAAGTGCGCCTCGTACTCCTATGAGTCGAGCCCCTCAGAGATAGGACATTGGGCAGTTTCATGATCTGCGCGAAGATACTTAGGCTGACTAAACACATACCCACTGAACGGACACAGCGAATCGGAAGTTGCATCGATCGGGCTGCTGCCGCAGCACACACTTGGCCGAATCATTGAGTTTCGGGAACCAAATCCTGTGTTTATTCAGCAAGAAAACTGAAAACCAGCAAGAAGACCGGAGATCATCATGGCGAGATCATTAGAAAATTTAGTAATTGCGGTACTCGGAGCTAGCGGCGGCATAGGTTCGGAGCTCTCCGGTCAACTAGCCCATGCCGGCGCACAACTTCTGCTTGCCGGACCGCATGAGGAGCGTCTGCGCAATCTTCAGTTGAGCGGCTCCTCAACAGTTCAGATAGACCTGCGGGACTCACAAGCTGGCAATGCCTTGGCAGCGGCGGCAGTAGAGCGTTACGGCCGACTAGACGGCTTGGTGAACGCAGCGGGCGTTGTGGCATTTGGACCGCTACTCGAAACTGATGACACCGTCATCGAAGAGCTCTTCTTGACCAACGTGATTGGGCCGCTTTGGCTACTCAAACGAGTCATTCCGTTGCTGAGCGAGTCAAAGGGGTTTGTCGTCAACATCAGCGCTGTCCTTGCCGAGCAGCCCATGCCGAACCTGGCTGCGTACTCTGCATCCAAGTCGGCCATGACTGCTGCAGATCAGGCGCTGCATCGTGAGCTTCGACGGGTAGGCATACAAGTCTGTGATGTGCGGCCTCCTCATACCGAAACAGGCTTAGCTACTCGTCCGCTTGCTGGGGTTGCGCCAAAGTTACCGACTGGCCTGACACCTGAGTTTGTTGCGGCGCGCATTGTTTCTGCGATTCAAGAAGGCGCCACCGAACTGTCAGCAGACAGCTTCAGCGTTGCTGCTCCTGACGGCGATTCAGCTGTGAGCGAGCAGAAGTGACAGCGGCAGAAACAGCGGCAGAAACAGCAGCAGAGAAGGGGTTGGCAACAGACCTAGCCACAGTCTGGGTGCTTGGAGATCAACTCAGCCGGTCGCTCGGAGCCCTAGCTTTAGCTCAGCCAGACACTCATCGTGTACTGATAGTCGAAAGCCATTCCAAACTCGCATCCAAGCGTTGGCATCGCCAACGTGCTCACCTTTTCGTTACGTCAATGCGTAGGTTCTCTGCGGAACTTTCAGCAGAAGGGTTTGAGGTTGACTATCGGTTTGCTGAGTCGCTGGGCTCTGGGCTGCGGGCTCATGAATCTGAGTACCAGCCGAGCTTGGTGACTGCGACCGAGCCAGCCTCATTTGATGGTCGCAAACTACTTATCGAGCTCGGTGTACAGATGGTTCGGGGCGAGCAATTCCTTTGTCATGCTGAAGAATTTGCCGAGTGGGCGCAGGATCGCAAATCTCTGAAGATGGAGGATTTTTACCGTTGGCAGCGCCGTCGACTTGGTTATCTGATGGATGGCGATGAACCAGCAGGTGGAAGATGGAACTTCGATGCAGATAATCGCGAACCGCCACCCAAGGACGGCCGCTCTTGGCCTGAGCCCGTTCGTAGCGAACTCGATTCACTCGATCAGCAGGTTCTTGCATCACTACCAGCTAACTGCTGGGGTGCCGAGCCAACGGGAATTTGGGCTACTTCTCGCGCTGAGGCACTTCTCCGGCTTCGCTACGCTATTGATGAGGCTCTTCCCAAATTTGGGCCACATGAGGATGCAATGCTCACCACCAGCTGGCAGCTTGCACACACCCTTTTATCCCCGTATCTAAATATTGGCCTGCTGCACCCCGCTGAGGTCTGCGATGAGATTGAAATCGCTTATCGCTCTGGCCGAGTGCCGATTGAGTCGGCCGAGGGCATGCTTCGGCAGATCATTGGTTGGCGCGAGTACGTCTGGGGCGTGTACTGGCTCTGGATGCCTGCCTATCGGGAGAGCAACGAGTTAGATGCAAACCGTCCGCTTCCACCAGTATTTCGGGGGGAGGCAACTACGAAGATGCGATGTGTTGACCACACATTGTCCGCCGTGCATGACTATGGCTGGGCGCATCATATTCAGCGTCTGATGATTCTTGGCAACCTGTCATTGATTGCTGGCATTCGCCCCCAAGAGTTGCTTGATTGGATGTGGAGCAGTTTTGTTGATGGAGCCGAATGGGTCATGGCACCCAATGTGATTGGTATGGCTTTGTATGCCGATGGCGGCAAGATGTCGACAAAGCCCTATGCCAGCGGGGGCGCGTATATCGATCGGATGAGCGATTACTGCAAGGAATGCGTGTACGACCGCAAGAAGCGAACTGGCGAGGACGCCTGCCCGTTCAGCACCTTGTATTGGGATTTCTTGGCTCGGCACGAGGATCGGTTTGCAAAAAATCCTCGTGTAGCACAGCAAATACGTGCCGCTCACAGACTCTCTGATCTAGAAGGAGTAAGGATCCGGGCCGTTGAGGTGCTCCAGCTTTTGGATGAAGGAAAGCTGTAGATCAAGAGGCATTTGTCGCAAATTCCAGGACCCCAGTTCGGCGGCAGGACAGTTTGAGTTGATTGGTTGAACCGAAGGGCGTGGATGGAGAGGAATTTGGCTACAACCGTGAACAGTTCCCATTCAGCTCGGGTGAAAATGATCACGGCAACGCTCCACCCAACTTTCGTAACTAGCCGAGTGAAGGTAACGGCTTGAGCAACACATTTCAGCGGGCAAACCCACTCTCCTGCTAAGTGGTTGCAAACTCAATGAATAATTTACACAGATCCTGAACGGATGACTCAATGAAGCTTCAATCCTCCTGCTGCCCAACCAAGGTGTTAGCGTCTGCAGCGACAAACAAATAATGGGGGTTACATGAAGGCATCAACAAAGCGTTACGTTTCTACGGGCGCACTCATGGGTATGGTCGCAGTGTTCAGTACTGGCTGCACACTCGAAGAGGTACTGACTATCACCAGAATCTTGGGACTGTTCCTGTAGTCCAAACTCATGAGCTAGCTATTGAAATGAATTGCCTTCAGAGACAGTTCATTTTGCAAAATGAGGTTGAAAAACAATTGAGCCAAGTTGCCACACATTTTGGCAACTTGGCTCAATCAAATTTATACAGTGGTGAGGAGCGCCCGGTTGCCCGAGAGCCCCAAGCTCTAGGCGGCTAACCGACCGGAGCGTTGAGAACTACTGAAATTCCTTGGAAGGAACTCGTCAGCGTCAGACCTGATACCGAGAGTCGACCGACCAGAGCAGTTCCGTTGAAGTTCAGCTGAACCAGATCGCAGTTAATGGTGCCAAGAAATGGCTGAACGCCCGCACCGAATGAAGACAGGTCGACAGTTCCAGAGAAGGTTGAGCCATTCAGAATCACATTGGCCGAAGTTCCCTGCGGGCCAGTCCAGAGCCCAGCACGAAGCGGTGGACATTCGTAAACCCGAATGGTTCGCTTCACCTGCGGCAGTGGCGGATTGGTGGCATCGCCAGGCTGATTAGCCAAGATGACGCAGCTTCCTACAGCGGTGAAGTTCACCAAAGCGGGGCTGAGTTCGCAGCCGGTGCTCGCAGCATCAAGCGAGAATCCCACGGGGAGCTTGTTGGCTGCTGTGGCTTTCGGCACATATGTCTTGCCGACATATGCAATCGTCGGAGGATTAAACGCAATTCCTACTGGTACGGACGGAGGCGGCGGAGCGCAGGCGGAACCGAGCGCAACGACGAGCCCCGCTAGAAGCGGTACAGCAGTAAAACGAAATCGTGTGCGAATGTTGTTCATCAGTTTCCCCCTATAAGTAACTTGCGATGAGATTATCACCAGTTGTCGTTGCA
>JBBDMQ010000034.1:0-7897 GCA_040878245.1 Microthrixaceae bacterium | reverse complement strand
GTGATCCGAGTACGCGTGTCACCTCCCGAGAGACTCTTGTCACATTGCCGTGTCTGTTACCCATAACGTCACCTAATCTCCAAGTGCGCTGTTCGGTGCTTGGCAAATCTGACTTGTTGGTGGAGCCAAGAAATGCTTGCAGGTGAGAGTTGCTCAACTTGTCACTCACTCCGGCCGCTGCGATTTCTTTGTCAGTTTAATTGCTTCAGGAGTCTCATGCTTCACGACATTTTGAGTACTGGGTGGGTTGAACTTCCGTGCTGAACGTTTCCTTTTATGGGGTTCGAGGCTCAACCCCTTGTGCCTGCGATACCAATCGACGCTACGGAGGAAACACCTCATGTGTTGTTGTTGAGTCTCCCGGTGAAGATCCGATTTTGTTGGACCTAGGAACTGGTCTGCGATTTTATGGGCTGACGTTTCCGTGCGATCAGCCCTTCCGTGGAACTGCACTTGTGAGTCTCCTTCATTGGGATCATGTGCAGGGAATCCCGTTCTTCGCTCCCATGCTTCGTGATGGTGCACACATGAATGTGTTCGGGCCACGCCAAGAACAAGGTTCACTGAGGGAGGCGGTGAAATCGTTTATTCAACCACCCTATTTTCCCGTGAGTATCGAAGAACTTCCTGGGGAGTTCCGCTTTACCGAGGTAGAGGATGAGGTACTACACATTGGCTCTGCAACAGTCACGGTGGCCTCTGTTCCGCATAGGGGGCCAACAGTTGGCTATCGCATCGAGAGCCAAGGCGTGGCCATTGTGTACATCAGCGATCATCAACAACCCTCTGCCGGATCCAATGAGGTGACCCCCGAGGTTCTTGCTTTATGCGCCGACGCGGATCTTTTGATTCACGATGCGCAATTCGATGCGGAAGAGTTTTTGCAGAGGTCCGATTGGGGGCACTGCACTGTGGAGTATGCAGTCGAGGTTGCTCAGCAAGCTGGAGTCAAGCGGCTTGCGTTGTTCCACCACGACCCCTCTCATGACGATGATCGTGTTGACGAGCTTTTGTTGTTTGCCCAGCAACTCAAAGCGGCAGCAGGTCTGCAAGAGGTTCTTGCTGCATCCGAAGGGTTAACACTGTCCTTCGAGCCAGCATCGCTCCAGTAATCTCGGCAGGGCCTAGTGAGGCGTGAATCAGGAAGGCCATGATGTCTGAGGACTCAAACACCCCTAGTGGTGAAGCAGAGATAGAGATTGACCCAGCGCTGTTTCGATCAGTCATGGGCCACTACCCGACAGGCGTTACTGTCGTTGCCTCGCTTGAAGGGGAAGCGCCAATTGGCTTGGCCATTGGATCGTTGTTCTCTGTATCACTCGCTCCGCCACTCATTGGCTTTTGTGTGGCAAAGACTTCAAGTTCATGGGAGCGCATCGAAGCGACAGGTGTCTTCGGTGTCACCGTGCTCTCCGAGAATCAGAAAGACACTTCAGGTCGCTTCGCATCAAAGCTTGAAGACAAGTTCGCAGGCGATACTTGGGTACCAGCCCCAGTGACAGGTTCGCCCTTGATCGTTGGTGGCGTTGCGCACTTGGACTGCAAACTTCATTCGGTTCTTGAAGGTGGTGATCACGTCATCGTGCTTGGTCGGGTTCAATACCTTGACATTCATCGTGCTGATCTCGGGCCGTTGTTGTTCTTCCGTGGCGGCTATGGCCGGCACGATCCGATTGAACCGGATCTGGTCTAACTTCAGTCTCTATGGCTATTTACGCGCTAGGCGATCAGGTTCCAGAAATCCATCCCGATGCCTATATCCACCCCGAGGCAGTTGTGATCGGCAACGTCGTGATTGGCGCGGGAACTTCGGTTTGGCCCTCAGCAGTTCTGCGTGGCGACGATGGTTTCATCTTCATAGGGGATCGCTGCTCAATCCAAGATGGTGCCGTCTTGCACACAACGGCGGTGTTCCCAACAACTGTGGGCAACGAGGTCACGATTGGTCATCTGGCTCACCTTGAGGGCTGCATCGTGGAGGATGAGGCGCTGATCGGGTCGGGGTCAATTGTGCTGCACAACGCTCGGATCGGAGCTGGGGCTGTGGTGGGCGCCGCCGCCTTCGTCAAAAATAATCAAGTAGTGCCTCCGTTGGCAATGGCGCTGGGAGTGCCGGCTGTGGTGACCGAAAACGCGGTCGGCCCGGGGTACTTCGCTCTTGGGGTGGAGTCTTATGTGAAGCGGGCAGAGCGATACCGCAAGCGACTGCGGCGCTTGGACTAGGCGTCACTGCCTCCTGTCTGATTCTGTCTGTCTACTAGGCCAGTTTACTGGGGCTGTTTACTGAGCCCGTTTACAGGGCTGAGCTCCTTGCACTCATGCCTGTCAGGGTTCACAAAATTTTGCCGCAGGAATTATGTCCTAGGTAGTTCCTCCCTTCCCGAGGGGTTTCTCGCGCGGCGGAATAGAATTTCTACAGGTCGAATTGCATCAAAAATTTACCAATGAGAGCAGGAGTAATGCCCGAGACCCCACGCAGAAGAGGCGCTAGGTTTTTTGTAGCTGCTGCTGTGTTTGTTACCACTGCTGCCTGGTGCGTTGAGGCTTTCGGATTTGCCATGGTGGTGTCTTCTCAGGCCTGTGCTGGAACAGTGAGTACCTTGGTTTCGGCAGCCTCACTTCCGGGAGAATCCTGGGAAGTTTCAGATGGCTGCCTCAGTAGCGATGCATTTTTTGAGTACTCAAACACCGAAGGTCGAGCTCAAGTGGCAGTTGCCCCGGTGACCTACTCAGATGGTCACGAGGGTCGAGTAGCAGTCGGGTTGTTGGTTCTAACAGGCGGCGCCGCACTCAGCATCGTTGGAGTTGAGGACTCGGCCACGGGTCTCGTCAAGTGGTCAGCCGTTCTTGGCAGGGCGGAACAAGTTGGAGATCAAACCAGCGTGTCAGGGCAGGGCCTGATGGTGTACCCCGTAGAGGTAGCGGAACTCAGGATCTCCATCACTGGCACTGGAACCAACATCTCCAGTTTGGCACCGAGCTCTGTAGCACCGAGTTCTACCCCCTCACCAGCTTTGGCGCCGATAATCGACGGAAACCGAAGCTTTCCGGCGCCAAAGATTGGGCTGGCTGGGCCGATTGACACTGGGCCGATTGACACTTCGGCCACAGGCTGACGATCAGTCTTCCGCTATCGGTAAGTTCCCGATGCCAACCAGTCAACCCAAGCCGGGCCGCCTGTGTTTCTGAGCACGGTAAATGAAGCAGCCAGCACTGCCAATAGCGCAATCACCCAGGTCGGTGGTTTTGGGATGCTGAATGGTCGGCCCGCTATTGCCATGGCAACCCAGACAACCCAGACCACAGCGAGAACAGGCAGAGCTACAGCCACAAAGACATTGTTGTCAGCGGCTTGGTAGAGCCGGCCGCGCATCAAGTCATTTGTTGCTCGCAGCCCCCCGCAGAGCGGGCAATCCACTCCGAAGGCTGCACGAGACCAGCAGACCGGAACACCAGTATCTGTTGGGTTGATCAGCGCAATCGCTATGCATCCACAAGCTGCTGCGGCACCGGCTATAAGCGGCTTTCCCCACTGCGGTGGTGCGGGTACCAACGCCTCCTCGGTCAAGCCCTCAGCGCTCATCGAGTCAGTCGGATCCTGCTGATCTGTTTGATCAAGTTGCGGGCGCACATGGTTCAGGTTAGAACATCGCTGGATCAAGATCCCGACAACTTCAAGCGCTGCCAAGCATGACCACAGTCTCTGATAGCGGCGCCGAAGTGCCACCGATGCTGAACTAGTTATACCCGGGCCTGTTATTCAGCTCAGGCCGTAGAGTGCAGCAATGAATTCGCAAATGGGCAGCAGTCGACCAAACATCGTGATGATTGTGGCAGACGACCATGGCCGAGAAGCCGTGGGCTGTTATGGAAACCCCGTGGTGTCAACACCGAATATTGATGCGCTAGCCGACAGAGGTGTTCGCTTCGAAAATGCCTTTTGTACGACTGCATCTTGCTCGGCGAGCCGCTCCGTGATTTTGAGTGGCTTGCATAACCACACCAACCGAACCTTTGGCCTGATTCACGATCCACACAATTTCTCTATGTCGAGTCAGGTCGTGACTTTGCCAGCGTTGATGAAGCAAGCTGGGTATCGAACTGGCCGAATGGGAAAAAAGCATTATCAGCCAGAGGAGCTTTTTCCTTTTGACTTTGATCCTCCAGAGTGGGGCACCGATGAGGACATTTTGCGGCATCGCGATGACCTTTGGCTTGCGGAACGCTGCGAAGATTTTGTTCAGGGCGAAGCTCCCTATTTTCTCTATTGGTGCTCGCATGACCCTCACCGAAACTGGGAGCGTGCAGATCATCCGTTACGACCGGATGATTTTGGAAACCCCAGCGTTTCCTTCCCGGGCGATCGTGAAACCCCGGTTGATCCAGAGCAGGTCATTGTGCCGCCGTGGCTGGCTGATTTACCAGAGGTTCGAGCCGAGCTAGCCGAGTACTACCAATCTATTGCTCGACTCGACCGCGGGGTTGGCCGGTTGGTTGACCTCATTCGCCAGTCGGGAACCGACAGGGACACGATTGTTCTCTATCTTTCGGATAACGGGGGAGCGTTTCCTGTGGCAAAGACCACCCTGTATGAGCCTGGCATGCAACTACCCCTGATCGTTGCCCGGATTCCACCACTGAACGGCGCTCCTTTGAGCGTTGATGGCAGCAGCTGTAGCGCCTTGGTGACTTGGGCTGACCTTGCGCCAACGGTGCTTGACCTTGCCGGAGCGAAGGAGCTTGGCAGTCACATGTTTGGCGACAGCATGTGCCCGCTTCTTGAGCAACCGGAGTCTGCGGGCCGAGAGCACGTGTTTGCTTCACACTGCTTCCACCAAGTCACCAACTATTACCCAATGCGTGTTGTTCGGTCGCAGCGCTACAAGTTTATATACAACATTGCTTGGAAGCTCGACTTTCCAACCGCATCCGACATTCACATGTCGGCGAGTTGGCAGTCCACCTTGCGAGAGTCCAGCACTCTGGGGCAACGGGAGGTAGATGCGTATGTGCATCGTCCGCGCTTTGAGCTCTACGACCTACAAGAGGATCCCTCTGAGTTGCACAACCTTGCAGAAGAGGAAGACCGGGCAGCGCAAGTTGCTGATTTCGTGACTCTTCTGCAGAACTTTCAGATCGAGACCTCAGATCCTTGGTTCCATAAATGGATATATGAATAGGAAGACTGAGCAGTTTTCTATGAGCGACCTTGCGAGATGACAGCAGTAGCTGCAGCTACTTGATCCATAGCCTCGGCTGCTAATTCGGTGAGGCCACCGAGACTGAAGAACGAGTGAATCGCTCCTGGAAAGTGCCTGTGGGTCACTGCCACCCCTGCAGCGAGTAGACGCTCCGCATATGCAAGGCCCTCGTCTCTAAGTGGGTCAAACCCTGCAGTCAAAATGAACGCCGGAGCAAGGCCAGACAGATCCTCTGCCAAAAGCGGAGAAACTCTCCAGTCGAGTCGCTGATCGGGCGAGGTGTAACTGTTGATGAACCATCGCATCAGGTCGGCAGTGAGTAAGTAGCCAGTGGCATTTTCCACATAGGAGTCCGACTCCTTGGACACGTCGGTGATTGGGTAGATCAGAATCTGCTGCTTCACCGCAATGCCTGCATCCCGGCAGAGCAGACTGACCACGGCAGCCAGATTTCCTCCAGCCGAGTCGCCTCCGACGGAGAGGTGAGAAGGATCGCCGCCTAACGATGCAGCTTGCTCGGAAGCGAGCCAACTTGTGACGGCAAAGCTGTCCTCTGCTGCTGCTGGAAATCTCGACTCAGGGGCAAGACGGTAGTCAACGAGGACGACGAGTTGCCCCAGTTTGTTAGCCAGGCTGCGAGCGGTCGCGTCAGTGGAATCTAGATTGCCGAGAACCCAGCCACCCCCGTGGAACCAGACCAAGATCGGTAGCAGGGCTCTGGTTTCGGCTCCGGCATGTGTGTCGGTATCCGTGTCAGTAGGTGAGTCATTAGGTGAGTCAATAGGTGAGTCAATAGAGGAGTCAAGCGGCCGGAAGATCCTGCAGGGAACTCCGGCAATGAGCAGGTCCTCAACACCTCCACACTCCTCACCCGGCCCTGCGATCAGTGCCATTGCCAGAAAGGCTTCCCGAGATTCATCAACCGGCAGCGACTCAATCGGTGCAACCTCGGACTGAGCGAGGCTATCGACAACGGCTTTGAGGGACGGATCAAGCAAACTTGGATCGGGCATAAGAGTGATTTCTCCCAGAGGTAAATGGTAATGCTGCACCCGTCTGAATTGACTGTGCAGAAACTTGATGTCCTGATGAGATAAGGCGCTGGGCGACTAGTCCGCCAAATTCTAGGTGAGTAGCAGGCGTTGAGAGCGTCCTGAGTGCAGAATGAGACCGTTTTCACGGTGTCCGCCGTGTCAATCCACCTCGGGAGTTGTTACTATCTCCGTAGGAGAAATTATTTCCCGGCTGTGGAGGCTTGCAATGTCACTCGATCTTGATCTCTCAAAGTATTCGCTCGGTTGGAGCGATGCTGAGGATTATGTGTTTAAGCCGAAGCGTGGGCTCAACGAGGACATCATCCGAGAGATGTCTTGGATGAAGGGTGAGCCCGATTGGATGCTTCAGTTTCGCTTAAAGGCATACAAGTATTTCCTGAAGCGCCCAATGCCCTCTTGGGGCGGCGATATGTCCGAAATCTATTTCGACGATATCTACTACTACATCAAGCCAACTAGCTATCAAGTAAGCGACTGGGATGACCTTCCAGACGCCATCAAGAACACCTACGAGAAACTCGGCATCCCAGAGGCCGAACGCAAGTACCTAGCGGGTGTGACGGCGCAGTATGAATCCGAGGTTGTGTTTCATCGCAACCGTGAAGACCTTGAGCAGCAGGGTGTGATTTTCTGCGATATGGATACTGCGCTGCGCGAGTACCCCGAGATCGTGAAGCAATACTTCGGAACCGTCATCCCTCGAAACGACAATAAATTTTCGGCCCTCAATACTGCGGTCTGGTCTGGCGGATCCTTTATCTATGTTCCGCATGCAGTCGAGGTAGAGATGCCGCTTCAGGCCTACTTCCGCATCAACGCCGAGAATATGGGTCAGTTTGAGCGCACTCTCATCATTGCCGATGAGGGGTCGAAGGTTCACTACATTGAGGGCTGTTCCGCCCCAACGTATACCTCTGATTCTTTGCACTCAGCAGTGGTCGAAATTGTGATTAAGCCGAGCGCTCGTGTCACCTATACGACCATCCAGAACTGGTCGAACAACGTGTTCAACCTAGTTACCAAGCGTGCCGTGGTAGAGGCCGAGGGTCACATGGAATGGATCGATGGCAACATCGGTTCACGATTGACCATGAAGTACCCGGGCGTCGTAATGGTTGGCCCGAAAGCTTCGGGGGAGGTGCTCTCGGTGGCTTATGCCGGCGCCGGACAGCATCAGGACGCGGGTGCAAAGATGGTTCACGCTGCACCTGAAACCACCTCTAAAATTGTTTCAAAGTCGATCTCTAAAGACGGCGGGCAGACCTCATACCGAGGATTGGTTCGGGTCGAAGAAGGTGCATACGGCTGCAAGTCTCATGTTCAGTGCGATGCATTGATTCTGGACGAAGACTCGGTGAGCGACACTTATCCGTACATGGAAATTGGCGCACAGGATGCAGTCATTGGTCATGAGGCCACCGTGTCAAAGGTTGCAGACGAGCAACTTTTCTATCTGATGAGTCGTGGTCTTTCTGAAGAGCAAGCAATGTCAATGGTGGTGAACGGCTTTATTGAGCCGGTAACTCGGACCTTGCCAATGGAGTATGCAGTGGAGTGGTCACGTCTGATTGAACTCCAGATGGAAGGCTCAGTGGGCTAATCCCCTGTTTTGTCTTGCGGTGGACCCTCTATAGGGGGTCC
>JBBDMQ010000033.1:0-1500 GCA_040878245.1 Microthrixaceae bacterium | reverse complement strand
CCAACCGCTCAGCGGTGGTGACCAGCCAAGTAATACTGAGGCGCTGATGAGGACGATCCATTGGATGACTTCGATGAGCAGCACCGTTACGATCTTGGCGGCCACCCACCTGCCGCGACCTAATGGCGAGGCGCCGAGTCGCTTGAGCACTCCATAGGTCCTCTCGAATCCGGTGCTAATGCCGAGCGACACCAACGAGGTAGACATCACTGCGAGTGCAAGTACCCCTGGCGCCAAAAAATCTATGGGCTTGTCGGTACCAGTTGGCAATACATCAATCAAAGAGAAAAAGATGAGAATCAGTAGCGGTATGCCAAGGGAGACAAGTAGCTGTTCGCCTTGTCTTGAACTCAATGACAACTCAGTTCGTATCTGCGAAACGATGGCACTCATGGAGAGGTGCTGTCGGTTGTAGAGGTGCTGTCGGCTGTAGAAGTGCTGTTGGTCAGGCGGCGAAACACGTCGTCAAGTCGTTGGCGTTCCGCTCGCAAATCGGTGAGCTGAACATTTTGCTCAGCAAGCCAACTTGTTACAGATGCAACAAGTTCCGGCGACGGCGGAGAGTCAACTCTGTACTCACCATGAGTTATCTCAACGACTTTCGCACCGAGAGTCTGGCCGAGCGCTTCGCAATCCAAGTTCGGTGTGGCACCAAACAGCAAGTGGTCGGAACTGCTCGAGGCCATCAGTTCAGCGGGGGTGCCCGAGGCTACGACTCTGCCGTGATCGATGATAACTACCTTGTCTGCCAGGCGCTCCGCCTCGGCAAGATCGTGTGTCGTGATAAGCACGCAGACTCCCTCGGAGCGTAATTCTACAAGTAGCGAGCGGATTAGATCTCGGCCTTCAAGGTCAACTCCTGCAGTTGGTTCATCAAGAAATACGACCTGAGGCTGACCGATCAAAGCAAGTGCTAGCGAAAGGCGCTGCTGCTCGCCTCCAGACAAGCGACGGTATGGGGTTTTGGAGCGTTTAGCTAGACCAACTCGCTGCAACAAGTCCTCGGGATCTAACGAATGAGGAAAAAATCCAGCGTATTGCTTCAGTAGTTCTTTAGGTCGAATTGCAGTAGGAATTCCACCTTGTTGCAACATGATTCCGACTGAAGAGGTGAGCTGCTGATGGTCACGAATGGGATCAAGCCCCAATACGCTGCTTGAGCCAGAACTAGCGGGCCGGTATCCCTCAAGGTGTTCAATCGTCGAAGTCTTTCCTGCACCATTCGGTCCGAGGAGAACTGTTATCTGCCCTGAGTTCGCCTCAAAGCTGACTTCATCAACAGCCACGGTTTGTCCGTAGCAGATGCTCAACTTTTCAGCGCAAACTGCGCTTCCTGTATTTTTGGCATTTTTGGCATTTTTGGTATTTTTGGCGCTTCTTGCAATTCCAGACACATGAAGACGCTACTTGCCTCTAGGTCACAGACATAGTTTGGGTGGGCAGTTTGGAAGGACAGTTTGGGTGGACTGTTTGAACGGGCAGTTTGGGTGGACTGTTTGG
>JBBDMQ010000032.1:0-7954 GCA_040878245.1 Microthrixaceae bacterium | reverse complement strand
TGCATCACACACCACCAAGCCACCCGGCCAATCAAGCAGCCTCAGAGCCATTGGGGCACCGATGTTGCCGAGGCCAATAAATCCAACTGCAGCCCTATCTTCCACAACCACTCCTCAAGCATGCCAAACCCCCAACTCCGGGGGTTGGTCGTTTTGTTCTAACTCTGACTGATCCGCAACGCACGGGTCGGGCAATACTTCACAGCCAGCTCAACAGCGCTGCGTTGCTGCTCATCAACTAGTGGGTTGAGCAGCTCAACCTTGTTGTCTCTATTGACTAAAAACACCTCTGCTGCCTCTGATTCGCATACCCCATGACCTTGGCAGAGCTCAAGGTCAATCTCGATCTGCAACCCTGAAAGCTGCCCCATCATGCACCGGACACTTGTGGTTCCCGCAGGCGGCGGCGGTACTTCACTGAACAAGGCTGAGCCAACTGCACCACCATGCGAGCGTGGTCATTGCGATAGCTCTCTGGCGGCTGACTGAGCTCAAAAGTCCAGTCTTGTAACAATACCGAGCAGATTGCCTTGAGCTGCATCATGGCGAAGTTTGCTCCAATACAACGGTGTCGGCCCGCTCCAAACGGAATCCAGCTCCACGGATTTTCGATGTCCTCACGGCGAGGTTCGATGTAGCGGTACGGGTCATAAACCTCGGGATCTGCAAATGCCTCTGGTAATCGATTCGACACACTCAGCGACACACCAACCAACTTGCCCGCCTCGACTCGAACCCCCTCAACTTCAAAATCCTCGAGCGCTAGTCTGAGCAGCAGAATCAGCGGCGGGTGCAGTCGCAAAGACTCCTTCAAGCAGGACTCAAGTAACGGGATCTCTCGTAGTGCCTGATAACTCACCGTGGAGCCATCGGCAAAGAGCTCATCAAGCTCGGTAGTGACTGCATCCATCAGTTCGGGATGACGCAACAGTTCAATTAACGTCCAAGATGCGGTGCCGGCAGTGGTGTGGTGACCAGCAAAGATCAGTGAGATGAACATTCCGGTCACTTCATGTGCACTGAAGCGAAGCTCACCCTCGGAGTTTCGTACAGAGAGCATCACGTCAAGCAGATCCATCTGCTCCTTGTCTGGCACAGGTGCTGACAGTCGCTTCTCCATGATCTCTTCGATCAAGATAACAAGGCCAGCACGCGACTCGTCACGAGCGCGGAAACTCTCAATGTCCATGTACGGGTCTACAAAAGCAAGAGCATCCGTACCCTGCTCAAGTCCGTGAAATAACTCAGCGAAGCGAACATCAAGTTCCTCACGAAACTTCTGGCCGATCAGGCAGGCTGTAGACGTATAAATCGTGAGCTCAGCGAAGAACTCAAGCAGGTTGATCTCGCCCTCTTCATCCCAACTCGCAACCATCCTCTCAACCTCGCTAGAGATTTTTTCGGCGTGCCCGCGCATAAACTTGTCTCGAAGGGATTGGTTCTTCAGCATCTCACCTCGGCGTTCTGCTGATGCATCAAACACCACCCCCTCGCCAAAGATGGGTTTCATAAAGGGATAGGCAGCCGCCTGATCAAGTTCTTCCTCTGATGCCCGGAAAAACACTGAGTTGGCCTCGGCGCCGCTCAGCAACACAACCTCTTTATCTGCCAGGCGAAACTCTCCGATGTCTCCGCACTCTTTGCGAACTCGCTGCATCAGACCGATTGGATCGCTTCGCAGTTCTTCAAGATGGCCGGTCCCGCCATCGTCACCCGAAACCTTGTGCGGAACAGAGGTCATACTCATGCCTTTCGCTCTTCTTTTGGAGTGACTGGTGCCTCTGGTTGCACTTCAAGTACTGCATACCGAGTGCCCTTCGGTAGGGTCACCATGGCTACTACAGCAGCTGCAAGACTTTCGGGTAAGAGTGAGCCACTGTGGCGCATCAGCCCCCAGTGGGTCCACGATTCTATGAGTTCGTCAATCTTTGAGGCATCCCAGGTTGCACCCTGTTCAGTTGAGGACGGCCCCGGCCGCAGGATGCCTACGCGCACACCAGTTCCCTCGGCCTCCATTGCCATTGCTCGAGCAAAGCCCTCGAGTCCAGACTTTGAAGCCACATAGCCCGACATATGTGTGCGTGGAGTCAGCGCAACCTCGGATGTCACAAATACAACATCACCACGAGATCGTTCGATCATGGGTGGAACCAGATAATGAACAAGCGCTTGAGCGCCAAGCAGGTTCACCTGCATCTGCCGAGAAAACTCCTCGGGGGTTGCGCCAACAGCTGTGATCGGCTGAACATCACCTGCGTTCGATACCAAAATTTCGATTGGGCCAAGTTGTGCCATTGCTTCCTGAGCAAATGTGTCAATGGACTCGGCACTCAGCAAGTCCAACGGCAGCGCCAGAGCCTCTCCGCCATCAGCGCAAATCTGTGCAGCAGTCTCTTCGCAGCGATCAACTCGCCGTGCGCCGAGTACAACCGGGTGGCCTGCGGCTGCAAGAGCTCGGGCAGTTTCTTTTCCGATGCCTGAAGAGGCTCCGGTCACTACGGCGGCCCGGCGCTGCGGATGAGGAGTGAAGCGGGGCATTAGTTATCTCCAATGGTTGAGGGGTTCACGGTCAGCGGGGTGGCCCGAAGGCTGACCATGCTGGGAAGCGAGGCAAACCCTCGCACGTTGACCGAATGGACCCGCTGCGCTCCCTCGGGATCTATCTCATAGCTGTGCGCAACGCAGAGCATTTCTTGAAGCGCAACTTGAGCCTCGAGGCGGGCAAGTGAGGCGCCCAAGCAAAAATGTCGACCAAACCCAAAGCTAGCTATTTGGGGAAGCGGTTCGGGCCGATCAAGGTCATAGGAATCAGGGTTGCTAAACGCCCGCTGATCTCGGTTTGCCGAGCCAACCAGAAGTACGACTCGGTCCCCCGCAGGAATCACCTCACCATGCAGTTCGATATCGCAGGTCGATACTCGGGCTAAAAGTTGAGTAGAGGTGTCGTAACGCAAGGTCTCTTCTACCCAGCGAGAAATCCTTGAGGGGTCAGTAAATACCTTGCTTCGCTGATCTGGATTCCGCCAAGCCCAATACCAGGCGTTGCCAAGCAATTTCGTTGTGGTCTCATTGCCGGCCACCACCATCAGAAACAAAAAGCCAATGATCTCGTCATCATTCAGGCGGTCACCGTCGATCTCTGCGGCGAGCAGTGCAGAGGTGAGGTCCTCTGTTGGGCGAGCTCGGCGCTCGGCAAGCATCTCTGAGTAATAGACCACTAGATCCATTGCGGCGGCAATCCCCTCGGGGGGTACGTCTTGGACTCCTTCAGCGCGATGCACCAACAGATCGGACTTGATTCGCAACTCATCTCGGTCTTGAACAGGCACCCCGATGAGTTCCGAAATGACATCCATAGGCAGTCTGCCTGCAAAATCTTTGATGAAGTCAAAGGGTTCGCCCTCTTGCAGTTTGGCCAGATACCCGCGTGCTATCTCTCGAATCCGAGGCTCAAGCTGAGCCACGCGCCTTGGGGTAAACCCACGTGAAACAAGCGCGCGCATGCGTCCATGCATGGGCTGATCCATGGCCAAGAACGACATGGTCTTATAGGCATGCGGGCCAGAGGCCATGGGGTCGAGCGATACCCCATGAGATGAAGACAAGCGGGTGACATCGCGAAAACCCTCAAGCACATCGGCATGCCGCGAGACTGCCCAAAATCCCATTTCCTGATTGTGATAGAGCGGCGCTTCTTCTCGAAGACGGGCGTAGATCGGGTATGGGTCTTCATGAAACTCATAGGCGTAGGGGTCAAAGCTCAGGGATGCTTCGCTACTCAGAGACACAATGATTTCCCTTCAAAATGTGGGCGCCGAGCTGTCGGGAATCAATGGTTTCCGGCTCGTCAATATGTCTGGCTTTACCGGCCATGCGGAACCACCAGGTGCACAGCTTCGGCCAAATACTCAGGCAGTTCTGTATAGGTCATATGACCAACCCCAGCGTGCAAAAGCGCCCCAGAGATCACAAACTCTAGAGTTCTGAGAACCTCCGGATCGGCCTGTACCCCAAGGGCCTTGACCATCCGCCTGCGCATCTCGGCACCAATACGGTCGCGTAAAAATTTCACGTCTGGGTCATCAGCCAGCATTGCCGCTGTGCATGCCGAAGCAAGCTCTGGCTCATCGGCCACTAACAGCGCTATGTCGGCCATAGTTGCACTGACTCGGTGAACAGCAGAGCGTCTCCGGTCAACTGCAGTTTCATCTAACTGAAGTAAGCGCCGCCAAAATACCTCGGTGACTAGGTGTTCTTTGCAAGTGAAGTATGTGTAGGCAGTTGCCGGCGCAACCCCTGCCCTGCTGGCCACGTTTCGCACAGATAAATTGCCATATCCACCGGACCGCAACTCCTCGACTACTGCAACAACTAGGGACTGCACCGTGCGCGCCTGTTTTGCCGAGAGCCTTCGCCGAGTGGACTCGGTACCAGAACTCACAAAGCTGGGTTCGGCGAGTGACGCAATCACAGAACTGGACATGTGTCTAGAAGCTAGTCCAGATTTGAGATCCGGTCTAGCGAAGTGCGCTGAGTCAAACTCCTGATCACTTGGCCAGAAGCCGCAGTCCTTCTACAGTGCAGTCGCACATGACTGCCGATGAATCAGCAAACCCACGGAATCACCCCAGCGCAGCCCAAGTGAACCACTCCCAAACTTGCGAGCTCGGTTTTTATACGCTCGCCGGGCACTCAGGTACCCCACGAGACCTGATTGATGAATGCCACGCAGCAGAGGAACTAGGCCTAGGAACGGCCTTTATCTCTGAGCGTTTCAATACGAAAGACGCCACCGCACTCAGTGGTGCCGCAGCAGCAGTCAGCACATCCCTTGGTATTGCTACTGCTGCCACAAATCACAACACTCGACACCCGCTGATTACTGCCACGTTTGCCATGACAATGCACCGCCTGACAGAGGGTCGCTTTGCTCTGGGCCTTGGCCGAGGCTTTGATGCCTTGTTTGACATTATGGGCTTGCCGCATATCACCATGGCGCAAATGGCCGATGCCATTGACCTCTATCGTCGGCTGTGGCGAGGTGAGATGATATTTGCCCATGACGGCCCAGCCGGCAACTACCCCATGTTGTGTCTTGACCCGTCCTTTGACGAGACGATTCCAGTCATGCTGACAGCAATTGGAGAGCGCACCTTGGAATTTGCTGGGAGCTTGGCTGATGGCGTGATTCTGCACACCTTCTTCTCTAACCAGGCACTTGAGCGAAGTGTGGCTGCTGTACATCGGGACGCCGAACAGGCAGGCAGAGACCCTGCAAACGTTCGCATCTGGTCGGTGCTTGCAACGGTAGGCGACCACCTTGATGAAGAGACTCGACTGAAGAAACTCGTCGGCAGACTTGCCACCTATCTGCAGGGCTATGGCGATCTGATGGTGAGCGTGAATGACTGGGATCCGCAGGTGTTAGTTCGCTTCAGAGCAGATTCAGTAGTGGGGTCAATAGGCGGCGCCATTGACGCCAAAGCCACTGTTGAACAGCTTGAACACATCTCTACTTTGTTACCCCAAGAGTGGTTGCAAGCTGCTGCCACGGGAACCGCAGAGGAATGCGCCCGAGGAGTTCTTGCACAGTTTGACCTTGGTGCTGATGGGGTCATTCTGCATGGCGCAACCCCCACTGAGCTAGCACCCGTGGTAGCGGCCTATAGACAAATTCGACCAGCAAGCCGTTTTGACTCGCAGCTTGCCAACCCCGGGTGGGCAGCGAGCTAGTGCGAGCTGTCTGCGTTGTCTGCGAAGTCTGCGTTGTCTGCCTCGCCACCAAGAAGCTGCGTGTTCACTAGGTCGGCATACAACCCACCCTCGCCCATAAGTTGCTCATGAGTTCCGCTCTGAACAATCCGTCCGGCATCTACCACAAGAATCAGATCGGCATCTCGAACAGTCGCTAGGCGATGCGCAATAACTAACGAAGTTCGTCCCACCATCGCTCGGGCAAGTGCGGTTTGAACTGCAACCTCTGACTCAGAGTCGAGGTGAGCTGTGGCCTCATCAAGAACCACTACTGACGGGTCTTTGAGCAATAGACGAGCAATAGCGAGTCGCTGCTTTTCTCCGCCCGACAGTCGGTGCCCTCGGTCGCCAACCGTTGTGTCGAGACCATCAGGAAGCTGCCCAATCAGATCCCAGATCTGAGCTGCCTTGAGCGCCTCAATCAACTCCTCCTCTGTGGCCTCTGGCCGAGCGAATAACAGGTTGTAGCGCAGGGTGTCATGGAACAGGTGCGCATCTTGAGAGACCACACCGACCCGCTCCCGAACAGACTGAACTGTGGCGTTTCGTACGTCGATTCCCGACAGACGAACCTGGCCCGCTGTGGCCTCGTATAAGCGAGGGATCAAGCTTGCGATCGTTGTTTTACCAGCGCCAGACGGGCCAACAAGTGCCACCATTTGACCGGGCTCAATCCGAAATGACAGATCGTGCAGCAGCATCTCGCCGGGCTCACTGCTCAGTCGGCCAGAGTCCACTGACTCAAGTGAGGCAAGTGACACCTCAGAGGCCGCCGGATACCGAAAAGAAACGTTGTCAAACTCGACGGCAGTCGGCCCAACCGGAAGAGGCTCGGCTTCGTTCAGTTCCACAATTCCTGGACTCAAGTCCAACACTTCAAACACACGTTCAAAGCTCACTAGGGTGGTCATTACATCGACTTGCACATTCGAGAGCGATGTCAGAGGTCCGTACAGCCGGTTGAGGTACGCAGTCAACGCCACCAACGTTCCAATTTGCAGCGTTCCACGAATAACCAACACACCACCAAGTCCGTAGACCAAGGCTGTGGCCAACCCGGCAACAATGGTCAGCGCAGTGAGCACAACCATGGAATACATAGAGGTAGTCACACCAATATCTCTTACTCGACCTGCACGCTGGGCGAACGTTGCCGACTCGTCCTGTGGCCGGCCAAACAACTTCACGAGAAGTGCTCCCGAGACGTTAAACCGCTCGGTCATGGTCTGACCCATAGCGGCATCGAGTTGGTATCGCTCGCGTGTAATGGCCGACAACTTGGGTCCCAGACTGCGAGCCGGAAGCAGAAAGAGTGGCAACAGCACGAGCGCTAGCAAAGTGATCTGCCAAGATAAAAACAACATCGCAACGAGTGTTGCAATCAAGGTCGCCATATTGCCCACCACGTTCGACAAAGTAGAGGTGAACGCTTGTTGTGCACCGATAACGTCGCTGTTGAGCCGGGTCACCAACGAACCGGTTTGAGTCCGAGTAAAGAACGCAACAGGTTGAAGCTGAACGTGATCAAAGACGGCAGTTCTCAGATCAAAAATCAGACCCTCGCCAATGCGAGATGAGAACCAGCGTTGCGCCAGTGAATTCAGCGCACCGAGTACAGCAAGTAAGGCCAGCAACAGCCCGAGGCGAATAACCAAAGCAGTATTGCTGTCTTTGATACCCACATCGATGATCTCCCGATAGATCAGCGGCGAGAGCGCCCCAAGGACCGCACCGAGCAAAATCAAAACCACAAAAAGTATGATCATGACCCGATAAGGCCGCGCAAAGGCAGCTATTCGGCGCAGTGTGCCGGGAGCAAGCTGATGCCGATTGACCGAGCGATCCTTAGAAAAAGATTGCAGATTTGCGTGGCCACCGGGACCCATTGCCATACCCATGAACTACTACTCCGATTCTCGCTAGTGCCTCACTGCAACCAAAGGATCCAACCCTGATCTGCTCAGCGAGCAGAAGAGGATCGACCTTGGCCTGCCTGCTGCCCACCAGAGCTTGAACCGCCCTGTGCAGGTCCGGCTTTGCGCGGCGCAGATGAACGGCCGCCGCCATTTCTGGCGCCTGGCCGGCCAGACGCAGATCGGCCACCACCGTTACGAGCACCACCGTTACGGCCGCCACCATTACGACCGCCAGCATTACGACCGCAAGCATTACGACCGCCGCTGCTACTACGTTCCGGGCG
>JBBDMQ010000031.1:0-1505 GCA_040878245.1 Microthrixaceae bacterium | reverse complement strand
CCAACAAACGCCCTATGGCATAGCCCGACTCGAGTGCGGCAAACTCGTTTCTGACTAGTGGATCACTCATATCTGCTTGCTTCACGGCATCTAGGTACAAGCTTCGGTTAGAGACCAGCCGATCGATGCCTCCCCGCTCGTGCTCCATCTGCCGCATGACTTGCTTGAAGCTGCCATTGAGTGCTCCCACTAAATGACTTGCGGGCACCTCAACATCAGTAAAGAACACCTCGCAAAAATGGGCGTTTCCAGTTACATCAAGAATCGGTCGAACCTCGATCCCCGGTGAACGCATATCTACAACAAACTCGGACAGCCCCGCATGCGGTGCTGCTTGTGGGTCGGTTCGTGCAATCAAGTAGCACCAGTCAGCATGCGCCGCACCCGAAGTCCATACTTTCTGCCCGTTGACGATGAAACTGCTGGCTGAGTTCTGAACAGCACTAGTTTGCAGGGCCGCAACGTCGGAGCCTGCGGCGGGTTCACTCATGCCGATACACCAGGCTGAGGTGCCCGAAATAATTTCGGGCAACCATTGCTCGCATTGCTCCCTTGTGCCGTATTGCATCAGAGTTGGCCCAATCTGGCGGTCGGCAAACCAAGAAGTTGCAACTGGTGCACCCTCTGCGATGAGTGCTTCAAATACAACGAACCGTTCAAGCACGGTTCGGCCTCCGCCACCGTGATCTACGGGCCAGGTCATACCGAGCCAACCTCTGACCCCAAGCTCCTTTGAGAACTCCTCAGAGGTTCCAATGAGCCAAGAATCTTCTTGGATCTCTTGCTGCTCAGCCGCAAGTTTGCCAACAGCATGGGCCTGCACAGAGAGAGCCGCTAGCTCTGGGCTGAGGCCAAACTCCATAGATAACTCAGTTCCCTAACCCAGAATCCGGAGTAAAGGTTGGGTGTCCTAATCGAATCCAATCATGTAGCGAGGCAAAGGGATAAATCCCAGTGGCATGACCGTCGTTCCAAGTGATCCCCAGCCCCCAGGCGCCAACAAGTGCCGCATCCGACAGTTCAAGTGGCTGCGGGCTTGTCGAGGTTGGCCAAGGGGAGCGTCCACCTTGTCGCGCCGCACGGCAAGTTGCACAGGGGCAGTGGAGTCGAAGTTCCATCAGTCCGATAGTTCCGCTCACTCCGTCATCGAACTCAAGTCGGAGTTCCATAGTCGCACGCTCGATAGTGATGTCGGTGACATCAGGCTGCTGCTCTGACTGTGTTGGACTCATCCCGCCTGCGGGTCGCTACGGGTCTCAATGGGGGAGTAGCTGCGCTCGGGCTGGCCGATATAAAGCTGCCGAGGCCGGGTGATTCGGGAGTCTTGATCCAAAAGTTCAATGTAATGCGCTAGCCATCCTGCAGTTCGAGGAATAGCAAACAGCACCGTGAACATGTCCATCGGAAAGCCCATAGCTTGATAGATGAGGCCCGAGTAGAAGTCGACATTCGGGTAGAGCTTGCGACTTAAGAAGTACTCATCGCTGAGTGCAACTTCTTCAAGT
>JBBDMQ010000030.1:0-7995 GCA_040878245.1 Microthrixaceae bacterium | reverse complement strand
CATAGCGAGCTACACGGCGGAGCTCATTCTGAAACGCTTGACAGCGAGTTGCAGATGATCAGCGTTGATCAAGCGGCTCAGACTGCCCAGATTTTTGTTCGCTCGCCTGGGTTTCCGAAGTATTTGCCTCAGCTCGTTGATGCCATTCAGCAAGGTGCGAAGATGACAACCCCGCTTGACTTATGGATGGGATCACTCGACTCTTCGCAGCGTGTCGTGGCAGTCACCGGCACCAAAGGCAAGTCAACAACCACTGACCTGATTGGGCATTTTGCAGCTCAGGCCGGACTGCGAGTTGGGCTAGCTGGCAATTTGGGAATCCCCGTGTTTGGTCTCGGCTGGGATTCAACTTCGCCGATTGTGGTGCTCGAGGTCTCGAGTTATCAGGCGGCAGATTTGCAGCACCTGCCTGCGATTGCAGTCTTGACTTCACTCACTGAGGATCACCTTGATTTTCATGGAGGTGTTGAGCGCTATCAGGCCGACAAGATGCGGGTGTTGAGCAACAACGGGCAATCAGCAGAAGTTGTTGTGGTCTCGGCCGATAGCCCCGAGGCCTTGGCCGCAACGCTGCAATTCGACCCGGTGATTGTTCAACCGCCGGTTTCGGCGCCAGCTTTACCGCAGCAACGAGTTCAGAATGCGGCTTTAGCTGCCGAGGTGATCTTTCAGCTTGGGGGTGGTCGCATGACTGAGCAACAAATACTTGATGGGGCGGCGCGGTCAATGCCAGGCCGACTTGACGAGTGCACAGGTCCTGATGCTCCGAGCGCTGCGGCAGGAATCAGATTTATTGATGATGCGCTGGCCTCAAACCCGTCGGCTACTTCAGCGGGGCTGGCTTGGGCTCGTCAACAAGAGTTGCCCACGGTGTTGATTTTAGGAGGAACTGAGCGCGGTGTGGCCGTTCGCCCGCTCCTTGACGAGGTAGCTCGTTGGCCGGCCGGGCAGTTGCTTGCCGTGACGATTCCAGAGAACGGCGCCTCGCTTGCTGAGCGTTGCGGTATCAGCGTCGTAGCAGCGGCTCACTCCGTTGAAGAAGCAGTGCAGATTGGTGCAGAGATACTTCTTGCTGATTCGACTGCTCATGGCATTGTGCTGTTTTCACCAGGAGCGCCAACACCGACACAGTCTGGCAATTGGCAGGATCGATCGGCCAGCTTTTCTCTGGCAGCAGCCGAACTCAGTTAGGATTAATACTCCTCTCGGCAGATCGCTCAGAGCACCGCCTGATCGGCCAAGCCGGTCTGCCTGTGCTGGCATTTCGCTAGTCGGCAAAGGCCCACAGAACTAGAAATGAGATTCAGTTGAGACCAGATGGCCGCGCATTAGACGAACTCCGCCCCCATAGCTTTGAGCGTGACTTCACCGCATATGCACAGGGTTCGGTACTCGTTACCTTTGGTGAGACCAAGGTTTTGTGCACCGCAATGTTGGACGAGGATGTGCCTCGTTGGATGCGCAATAGCGGCAAAGGCTGGGTGACTGCTGAATACTCAATGCTGCCCGGAGCCTCTCCAGAGAGAATCCGCAGAGAGACCAAGGGGCCGAAGGGGCGAACTCAAGAGATTCAGCGACTCATCGGCAGAAGCCTGCGTTCGGTAGTCGATATGAAAGCCCTTGGCGAGCGGCAGATTTTGCTTGATTGTGATGTTCTGCAAGCAGATGGCGGAACCCGCACTGCGGCAATTTCTGGTGCCTACTTGGCCCTGCACGACTGCATGACTCGCATGGTGCAGGCAGGCTTACTGAGCTCTGTGCCGCTGATTGATCAGCTTGCTGCTATTTCTGTGGGCATCGTCAATGGTGAAGCATGCTTAGACCTTCCCTATGTCGAAGACTCCACGGCCGAAACTGATATGAACGTAGTGATGACCGGTAAAGGGCTGTTTGTCGAGGTTCAGGGGACTGCAGAGGGCGCACCGTTTAGTCGTGAGGAGCTCGACTCTCTGCTCGGTCTTGCTCAAGGTGGAATTAGCCAGATTCACGAACTACAGCGTGAATACGTGTCGGTGCCGCCAACTCCTCGCAACTTTGGTCGCTGAGGTCAAGCTTGATGGACGTGAGTCATGGCATTCCGAGCCGGCTAGTCCTTGCATCAGCGAACCCAAAAAAGGTGGCCGAACTCTCGGCCACCTTTCGCAGTTTGGGGGTGACTGCAACTAGTGGGCTACCCGTTGAGCTATTGCCAAGACCCGATTCGGTGGCAGAGGTGATTGAGGATGCCGACTCATTTATAGGTAACGCCCGACTCAAAGCTGTGGCGCTCGCCTTGGCAACCAACGAGGTTGCACTTGCCGATGACTCGGGACTTGTTGTTGATTCCCTTGGAGGTGCACCAGGGGTGTACTCGGCTCGTTACGCGGGGCCTCAGGCCAGTGATCAGGCGAACCTTCAGAAGTTGCTGAGCGAGCTTGGTCTGCTCGCCCAGTCGGCCAGCCCAGTGAGCCGTGCAGCCCAGTTTTGTTGCGTGATTGTTTTGCGCTGGCCAGATGGGTTTGAGCTGTCTGCAACCGGTTTTGTGTCGGGTCATATCTGCGAACAGCCCCAAG
The DNA here is from genome assembly GCA_040878245.1 of Microthrixaceae bacterium. Taxonomy (GTDB): domain Bacteria; phylum Actinomycetota; class Acidimicrobiia; order Acidimicrobiales; family Microtrichaceae; genus IMCC26207. Next base: position 5,443 of record JBBDMQ010000030.1, on the reverse strand, counting down.
GCTCGGCAGGGTTTGGTTATGACCCGGTATTTGTTCCAGACCTTGGTGACGGTCGAACTTTTGCGCAGATGTCACCTGAAGAAAAGCAGAAAATCTCTCACCGTGGCCAAGCTCTGAGGGGTTTGGCAGCTCAGCTAGCTGACCTGTCCTGAGATGTGCTGACGTGTCCTGAATGCTGACTGCGTTTGCAGCGGAATCACGACACATACTGTCGTGAAAGCGCTGCAAAACCGCTTTACGCGGGCTGGATCGCCGAACGGTAACTACTACCGAGCTCTAGTGCTTCTCGAACCTGACCAACCACCCAGTCCGACTGATAACAAATTTGCCGCCAGGTAAAGCGCAGCACACGCCAGCTAGCCAGCACGAGGTCACTCTCAGCAAGAGCAAGATCAAGGTTCATCCCCTTGAGAAAGCGCCTTAATGCTGCCGCTCCGGGCCGGCCAGACCTAGAAGTCTGAAGAAAGTACTCAGTCAGCTTATCTGCGTGAGTCAGGCGGAATCGAAGGGCTCGATCAAAAAGTATCTGCAGTTCGGTACAGGAAATTTGCCCTGCAAGATCAAGAATTGTGCGGGTTGCATCAGTGGTTCGGATTCGGTTGACGTTTGTGGTGTGGCCGACATGCAGGTCTCTACTTTGATGGATTTTTATCGCCTGGCTTGAGCGTCCGCCGCCCGGAGCCGTGCTGACTTGCGGGAGCGCAGGCGGCAAATCGCGTAGCCCAAGTAGCCAAGCGGCGCTGAGGTGCGAGGCAACACCATCGCTATGCATGACTGCACCTAAAAGAGTTTGAGCCGGAGTGTGTGCTGAGCCGGAGATTGCAAAGACTGTTGGCCAGAGTCGACTCCAACGGCTTTGAGAAACTCGGTAGGCGATCTGCCGGTCGGTCAGCCCGAGTTTGTGAGCAGTCCTGCGGTTGATCAATCCGTGATTGACCGAAGCGAATCGGTTGATCTGCTGCTCGCTCATGCTCCGTGCAGTTAATGGCGCTGGTCGAGCAGTGTCAGCGGGGAAAGCTCTCCTGTGCTGACGTGTCCTGAGTGCTGACTGCGTTTGCAGCGGAATCACGACACATACTGTCGTGAAAGCGCTGCAAAACCGATTTACCCGGGCTGACAGGTTGGGCAATACCAGATTGGCCGACCACCGATTTTGAGCACCTCGATGCTTGAACCGCAGCGCTTGCAGCTTTGCCGGTGATAGGCGTAGAGCTTGTCCTCGGCCTTCATCTTTGAGCGGGTCACGCCAATCTCGGCAGGATCGGTTGTCACGATGCGGCCCATGCGCTCGCCAAGCCGAAGCAGGCGAATGGTTTCGCTCCACAGCAGGTCGAACTCATCATCAGTCAGGCTATTTGCAGGCCTTGCGGGGTGAATAGCGCAAAGAAACAGCAGCTCAGCCCTATAGACATTGCCGATTCCGGCAATCACAGACTGATCTAGAACGATTGCCCCCACAGCCCGCTTAGACAGACTGAACCTGTTTCTAGCAGCAGGGACGTCAGCATCTGACCGCAGCGGATCTGCCCCAAGGCGGCCCACAATTTGCTCCTGCTCACTTGGGCTGATGAGTTCGCAGCGGGTTGGTCCCGACAGATCCCAAGCAAGTGCGTCGTTCTGTAAACGCAACCGAACCTGACCGACTGGTTCGGGGATGGGTGCTTTTCGAGGACGAAATTTGCCGATCAGACCAAGATGCACATGCAGCACCTCGCCAGAATCAAACTCGCAGAACAAGTACTTACCCCAAGCCTGAGCGGTCAGCAGTATGAGCCCATCAATACGTTGGGCGCCATCGGCAAAGCGGCCTTGTGGCGAGCAAGCCTGAACAGAAGTACCAGCAAGCGTTTCGTTGAGCTTGCGCGCAAGTCGGTGAATGGTATGACCCTCTGGCATGTGCTCAGTCTGCCGCAGGTTCACCCAGTCGCTAGTTCACACAGTCGCTAGTTCACAGCCAGTCAATGCTGTCGGTGGTTCTAGTGAAAGACCACGGTTCGATTGCCGTAGGTCAGCACGCGATGGTCGAGATGGGCCTCGAGCGCCCGAGCCAGAACCATTACCTCTAGGTCACGCCCCTTCCGGGTGAGTTCCTCAACGCCGTCTCTGTGGCTCACGGCCGCCACGTCTTGGGCAATGATGGGCCCTTGATCAAGGCTTGCTGTCACAAAGTGTGCGGTGGCACCAATCACTTTGACCCCACGCTCAAGGGCTTGACGGTAAGGGTTTGCACCCACAAAAGCTGGCAGGAAAGAATGGTGGATATTGATGATCCCGTTTGGCCACCGGTCGACAAACTCTCGCGACAGCACACGCATATAGCGAGCCAACACAATCCGCTCAATGTTCATCGACTGCAAAAGATCTTGCATTGCCTGATCTTGAGCGGCGGCAGACTCACCGACGGGAAGTTCGTAAAAAGGCACCCCGAAGAACTCGCATAACTTTTGGTGGTCGGGGTGGTTCGAGGCAACAAGAACCAGTTCTGCTGCAAGTTCGCCCATATGCCAGCGTGAGAGTAGATCGATCAGGCAATGTGGTGCCTTCGAAGCAAGCACAGCCAAACGGGGAAGCTCGTCCGAGAAGTGAATCTTCACCTGCATACCAAATCGATCAGCAATGGGAGCAAATGCAGCGGCGAGTTCTTGTCGAGGAACTGCGAAGCCAGCTAGCTCAAACTCGACACGCTGAAAGAACAATCCCGACCCGTCCGCATCTGCATGATTGGTATCGATGTGTTGTTCGGCGTGAATGATATTGCCGCCATGACGCCATACGAACTCGGCCACAGAGGCCACCACGCCTGGTTGATCAGGACATGAAAGAAGTAGAACTGCGGTAGCTCCCAAGGCCTTGCACAGTACAGCCTGCAATACTCATGAAGCGAAGACTCAAACGATTGCTCGGCAAAGATGCATGATGTGAGTCAGTTCGGTGAACAGCAGACCTCAGGGGAGAAAGAAATGGCATATGACCTGGTCATAACAGGCGGAACCGTGGTTGATGGAACTGGTGCTCCATCGCGGCGAGCAGACGTGGGTATTCAGGGGGATCGCATTTCGGTGGTTGGGCAACTCACAGCCCAAGATCGCAGCAGTGCTACCCGAGTGATTGATGCAACGGATCGCCTTGTGACCCCTGGATTTGTTGATCTTCACTCGCATCTCGATGCTCAGATTGGTTGGGATCCAACCATGTCTTCTTCGTGCTGGCATGGGGTGACCTCGGTAGTGATGGGTAACTGTGGCATGACCTTTGCACCGGTGCGCCCTGGTCAGGCCGAGCTTTTGGCTACGGCCATGGAGTCGGTTGAGGACATCCCTGCCTCTTGCATTTTGGCTGGGCTCCCTTGGAACTGGGAGAGCTACGGGGAGTACTTAGACACCATCTCGGAGTTACCGTTAGGCCTAAACGCTGGGGGCTATGTGGGCGATGTCGCGGTTCGTCTTTACGTAGCCGGAGACGCTGCATGCGAGGCAGATTTCAAACCTACAGAGCAGCAACTGCAGCAGATGGCAGCCGAGGTTGAATCGGCAATGCTGGCGGGTGCTTTTGGTTACTCAATTTCTCGAAGCTTGTTTCATCGAGTTCCAGACGGCCGTAACGTGCCCGGTACTTGGTCTGACCCTGCAGAGTTCTTTGCGATTGCAGCTTCGCTTAAAGAACTTGGCCGTGGCGTATTAGAGAGTGCCCCCCGTTACAACATAGAAAATAGTCCGGGCTCTCGTGTGGCCGAAGAGTTGGCATGGATGGCAGAGGTCAGCCGGGAGCTTGGTCGGCCATTTAGCTTCAACCTGCAGCAGATCCGCTCGCTTGGAGATCACTTCAGCGAGGTTTTGGCATTGGCCGCTCAAGCCAATGCCTCCGGCTCCCAACTTCGGCCTCAGATCACCCCGCGCAGCGTTGGCGTGCTGTTTTCATTTGCTGCCAACACGCTTATTGATGACCTGCCGAGCTTTCAGCAACTCGCAGGGGTGGACCTAGCCGGAAGGCTGGCGGGAATCCGAAACCCTGAACTTCGTGAACGCCTAGTTGCCGAGGGCAGCACCAAAGCAATCGATCCTTTCGAGACCATGTATCTGATGGATGCCAATAGTGACGCACGCTATGTGTATTCCGAGCAGGATTCTTTAGCCGGCATAGCGCGTCGCGGCGGCGTCACTCCCGTTGCGGCATATCTTGAGGCAATGGACCGCTCCGACGGAAAGGCCATTGTGAATTGGCCTGTCATGAATGAGCGTGAGGAAGCAATCAAAGAGATGGTTCTATCGCCGGTCGGCATTATGGGATTAGCCGATGCTGGAGCTCATGCCACACAGATTATGGATGCGTCGCAGCCAACCTATTTTCTTTCTCACTGGGTGCGAGATGAGCAGGTGATGAGCGTCGAGGAAGGTGTCCGTCGGTTGACTTCAGATACAGCCACGTTTATCGGGTATCGAGATCGAGGAGTTGTTGCAGAGGGTGCCTTTGCAGATCTCAATGTGATTGACCTTGCGGGTCTTGCGCTGGAACTCCCCGAGATTGTTCATGACTTTCCGGGCGGGGCACCAAGGTTTGTGCAGCGGTCTCGGGGCATTGACCACACCATCGTGAATGGGCAGCCGTTTATGGACCACGGAGTTCATACCGGCGCGCTTGCAGGGCGTGTCCTTCGCAGCACTGACTAGCCAGAGTTGTTTCAGCGGGTGAGCCAGGCAGTTAGGCCAAGTACAAGCCGCGAGCGTATGAGAACCCTAAGAATGCCAGCAGTGTGCCACTCGCTGCCCAGACCACTGTTCGAGCCCATATAGGGCGGTTGCTGAGCCATTCTCCAGCCACTGCAATGACCGGAAATGCTGGGATCAGGTATCGGCCAAGACCATAGAAATCTTTGCTCGAAATGACGGGAATGGCAATGAGTACAGTGCAGTAGGCACCGTAGCCCCAGCCAAATCTGCGAATAACTTTGGGCACTAGCAGCACGGCCCCAACGGCGAGAAACCCATGAAGCAACATGCCTCCGGTCTCTCGAGTGAGACCTACCTCTCGGAGACCTCCGATCATGTCGAGCTTGAACCAGGTGGCCGGACCCGGCTTGTGATCCCACCCCGGGGCGCTCTCGGCATCTGCAAATGCTAGTGGCGTGCCCTCGGTCTGCCAGAGGAAAGCCATATATAAAATCGGCCCCAGCAACGATAACAACACCCCGGCATCTTTCAGCTTGAGCTTGTTGAATCGAACTGCTCGAGGAACACGAAGCCACAGCATGGCCTTGCGCCATCTGGGCTCGACGAGTAACTCCGAGGCATGATCACCGGAGCCGTTTGTTGTGCCAGCAGTTAGTGAGGCTTTTGTCTGCATTGGAATCAGTGCGCCTCGACGCTCAAGAGTGAGCACAAACAATCCTGCAATCACTGCCAAGCCCATGGGTCGACCCGCAGCAGCACATGCGCCGAGTAGGCCA
>JBBDMQ010000029.1:1624-8015 GCA_040878245.1 Microthrixaceae bacterium | reverse complement strand
TCTTGGGTTCAGCCAAACCGCTGCCACAAACCAAGAACTTGTTCCCCTGCCCATGGAAGAGCCTCGTAACCCCGATGAGCTTGAGGAGCGCCGCCGCTCGGACGTAAATGAGTGGGGCCGGTCGGAACACATGCGAGAAATTGCGAGACGCGTCTACGACCCTATCTACCGACGCTGGTTTCGGGTGGAATGGGAGGGTCTTGAAAAGATTCCGCCTGGCGGAGCCCTACTAGTTGCAAACCATGCAGCAGCCATCCCTTCGGATGCTCCAGTGATCATGCATGGGATCGAAACTGAGTTGAATCGGCCTGTGTACGGTCTCGCAGATAACTTCTTTAGAACAATCCCAGTAGTAGGAACGCTTTGGAACCGGCTTGGTGGGCTGCCAGCACATCCCGATAATGCGTATCGCCTGCTGAGAGAACAAGACCAACTTGTGCTCGTGTTTCCCGAAGGCACAAAGGGCCCGTCGAAGACCTACGTCGAGCGCTACCAACTCCGCAGGTTTGGTAGGGGTGGCTTTGTGGAAATTGCGATGCGGGCCGGTGTACCAGTCATTCCTATTGCTGTTATCGGCGCCGAAGAGTCCATGCCAACGTTGTTCCGTCTTCCCTCGGTGGCTCGGGCACTAGGAGTTCCCTATCTGCCGGTAACTGCAAACATGCTTGTAGCCGGGCCACTCGGAGTAATCGGGTACTTTCCAACGAAGTTCAAACTCAAAGTGCTAGATCCTGTTTATTTTGATGTGCCTGCAGATCGTGAGCGCTATTCACGATCACGTGTGATGGACGAGTCCGAGGCAATACGGGAACGAATCCAGTCAGCGCTCTACAAGATGTTGCGTGAGCGCAGAAGTGTGTGGTTCGGCTAATGCCTGCTCAACCTCCTGCTCCTTTCCGGCTTACTCGCCGCTCAACTGATGCGGTGGCGATTGATCCCGATGGTCCAAGGCGGCGCGTGCTGGTCACTGGTCTGGGAACATTCTGGGGTGGACGAGTAGCCCAAGCACTCGAAGCGAATCCGGCCGTAGAAATTATTGTTGGACTTGACACGACAGAGCCAACTGTCGAACTCGAACGAACTGAATATGTTCGGGTTGACGCCAATTATTCGATACTTTCTCGAATCGTTCAGGCAACTCGAGTTGACACCATCATCCATACGTTTTTGGTGATGGATCCGACTCAGATGTCTCAGCGAGCGACCCACGAAATCAACGTGATTGGCACAATGAACCTGTTTGCGGCGGCATCGGCTTTGGGGTCGACCGTCAAGAATGTGATCGTGAAGTCATCAACGATGGTTTACGGCTGCGCCCCAGAAGACCCGGTCTGGTTCACGGAATCCACGCCAAGATCACGGCCTGCTAACGACCCAATCGAACGAAGTATTGAGGCAGTCGAAGGGTATGTGCGCGACTTCGCCGAAGACAACCCGCATGTCAACGTGGCCCTGCTCCGCTTCTCAAACGTCATTGGAGCTGAGTTAGAAACCCCCCTCACTCGTCTCTTACAGCTTCCCGCAGTACCGTCGATCTTTGGCTTTGACCCTAGGTTTCAGTTCGTCCACGAAGATGATGTGATCAAGTCAATTTTGTTTGCCTTTGATAACGACCTGCCCGGAGTATTTAACGTTGCAGGCGACGGCCTTTTGCCCTGGTCAGAGGTAGCTTCTCTTTGCGGAAAGCGAACAGTTGCGCTGCCTCCAATTGCCACCGGTCTACTCACCGCACCTCTCCGAAGGCTCGGATTGCTCAATCTACCCGATGAGTATGAGGGACTTTTAAAGTACGGCCGTGGGGTAGATAATCACAGGCTGAAGAACTTTGGTTTCAGATATGAGCACACATCAACTCAAGCGGTGGAAGCCTTCATCCGTGCGTTGCGGCTTCGAAAGGTCGTTGGAGAAAACGAACCCTCGTACCGATATGAGCGCGACGTTGAACAATTTTTCCGTCACTCGCCGGCTGTGCGCAGGGATCGTCGTCAGTCCTGAGCTTGGCTGATCCACGACACAGCCTTCGTTGCAAGTTCACTCTCAATACGTGACCACTCGTAATGTTGTGAAAACAGCTGATGGCCGGCCTCACTCAAACGTTGACGCAAATCTCCATCAGAGAGAAGGGCGATACAAGCCTCAGCAAAACTCTGCGCATCTTCAGCGATGAGGGAGTCGACCTGATGCCGAAGGTTGATGCCCTCACAGCCCACTGAGGTTGTCACCATTGGGATGCAATTTGCTAGCGACTCAACCACCTTGAGACGTGTGCCGGCTCCGACGCGAATTGGCACAATCGAAACATCAGCAGCATCGAGTTCTGGCTGCAGATCATCAACAAGTCCGAGGAGGACTACTCCGGGTTGAGAGGCAACCCAAGAGACTCGTTGAGAATCACGGCCGACTATGCGGACTCGGGCTTGAGGAATCTCATGAAGGATTCGAGGCATCACCTCTCTGGTAAACCACTCCACTGCATCTGTGTTGGGCTCGTAGTCAAGCGCTCCAACAAAAAGCAGAGTAGGCGAAGCGGACCGTAATGCTCTGCGGTCAGAGAGAATCCTCTTCGGCGCCACAGCTCCGTTGCCAACCACACCGGCATTCGCACAGCCGGAACGCTCAACATCTAACGCACTGCATACGACCACAGCCGATACCTGCTTCGCACATTCCTTCTGCACATCCTCCCACCTGCGCTCATCAATTTTGTCAAAGCTGCGGGAGAAGGCCCAACGGGTAAGGACTCGACATCGAGCAGTTGCGCTGCTTCCTGGCTCAAAACGAGGGGGAGTCCCCCGCCGAAGCTTCAGCGAAAGGTTCTCTAAATTGTCGAAGTCCACAACTTCTGTGCGCAAGGCAGACTGGCTGTTCTGATTCCTTGGAGTAGCTGCTAGCGCTTGGTGGACCGGCCACCACGTGTCGAGGTGTGAATACCAGACCAAATCAATCGATGGTTCAGAATCAAGACGGCGAAGAACTGTCGCAGTGAGTTCAGAGGTATCCATCGCAAGCAGTCGCCTCGGTGGTCCACCACGCAGCCAAGTGGGAACCCATCTTCGCAAAGGGGTCTCCGGACCAGCCGGCAAGGTAGTGACCTGTTCAAGACCGAGCAAGCTAGGAGGTTCAATCCGCTCCCCCGAGGCAGCATGACGATCAACGGCGATGAGTTCAACCTGCCCGGCCTGAGCCAGGCCAGCGATCATGTGACTTAAACGTTGCCTGTATCCATCTACAGGCGGCCACGGGTACAGTTCGGCAACCACCAAGATCCTCACGGCGAGGCACCTTATCTGTTGAGGCGCCCTCTCCACGCGGACCATGTCAATCGGAGAGAGCAATGTCTTATATTACCGTAGAGAAAATCGGACGCGTTGCAGTCATCACGCTCAATGATCCTGACAGGCGAAATGCGCTCAACATTGACCTCAATGACGAACTCGTCAGCAATTTGGAATCCCTTGAGGGTGACCCAGATACTTCTGCGCTCGTTATCACCGGTGCAGGCAAGGCTTTTTGTGCCGGCGCCGACCTTTCTCAACTTGGTGCCTCAAAGCGAGATGGGCTGCTCAAGATCTATGAAGGGTTCCTCAGCGTGGCACGCTCACCGTTACCAACGGTCGCTGCTGTAAACGGCGCTGCTGTTGGCGCCGGGATGAATCTTGCCTTAGCTTGCGACTTGCGAATAGCTGGAGCCTCAGCTCGATTCGATACACGCTTTTTAGATTTAGGCATTCACCCTGGAGGGGGTCACACCTGGATGTTTCGATCTATTGCGGGGCAGCAAGCAACCATGGCCGCAGTGCTATTCGGTCAAGTACTTGATGCAAGCGAAGCAGAGCGTGTGGGGCTGGTGTGGAAGTCGGTACCTGATGACAGATTGCTCGAAACCGCCGTCGCCTGCGCAACATCTGCTGCGAACGCTCCGAGTGAACTAGTCCGAAGGACAAAGCGGACTATTCAAGATATGGCATCTGTTGAGACTCACGAGGCAGCAGTGCAACGTGAACTAGGGGACCAGGTTTGGTCAATGGACCAGCCAGCTTTTGCCCAGAGTCTGGCCGCTCTTCAGAAAAAAATCAGCGGAGAGAGCAAGTAGTGCACTCCGCATGGGTGTCGCACAGCGCCAGCAGTTCACTACCAGACCCATTCAGTGAGGAGTTGGTCTCGACGCTCCTGCCATTCCTCAGAAGTAATCGCGTAACGGATATGGTCCTCCCACATTCCGTTGATCTCTAAATAACGCTCAGCTATCCCCTCGTCTCGCAAGGAAAGTTTGGTCACCACGCTTCGACTCGCTGTGTTACGCGGAATGATGGACACCTGTACGCGATGCAACATGAGTTGCTCAAATGAGAACTGAAGAACTGCTACGAGCGCCTCAGGCATATAGCCGTGACCGGCAAGCTTCTCGTCAATCCAATAACCCACATACCCGCTTTGATGTGCACCCCGATGAATTGAATTGATGTTGATCTCACCAGCAAAATTGCCGTCAACAAATATCCCAAAACCAAAGCCTGCTCCCAGCTGAATCTCGCGCATGCGCACCGAGCATCTCGCCGAAAACGCCTGGCGATCCTCAACCGTGTCGGGCTGACCTTCGATTCTTTGCGGTTCCCACTTGGTGAGCCAGTCGGTGCAACGTCGCCGGACCTCTCGCCAAGAATCGAAGTCGTGCAGGTTGAGGGGACGCAGAAGCACTCTCCGGCCGTGCACGATCATCGATGGTGTCATAGCTCCTGGACCTTGCTTGCGTCGCAGCACATAAATGATCCTAGCGAGGAGCGTTCTAGCTGTGCATGTACAGGGGCTGCAGGTCCGAGAGACACAGAGACATAGCTACACCTAGACGGCTGCGAAAACGAAGCATGGAGTGCTCCTCTGCAGCAGTGACTCATCGTGCAATCTGAGAAAGAATCAGCCCATCGAGTATGTCTGATTCAGAAACAAGACATTGCTCAAAACCGAAGTAGCGAAAAATTTCGACAAGCACACAGCAGCCCCCAACAATCACATCAGCACGCTGAGCCTCTAGTCCAGGATTGTGCACCCGATCTGATACTGCTTCGGTAGCAAGTGTACGAAACACGTCTTCGGCGGCTTCCTTGGTGAGCACAAATCCGTGAATAGCTTCGGGCGTGTACTCCTTGAGACCGAGTTCCACGGCCGCAACATTGGTCACCGTTCCAGCAAGTCCAATAAAACGAACTGCGCTGCCCGCTAGCGGTATCTCTCTTGAAACGTCGTCAAGGTGTTGCTCAATCACGCTGATGCAATTCGAAAGTTCCTCGGGTAGCGGCGGGTCATGAGCTAGGAATTTTTCAGTCATACGCACGCAGCCGACATCAATAGATATTGATTCCTCAACCTCTGCTCGGCCAAGAGCGAACTCAGTGGAGCCCCCACCGATGTCTACAACCAGGGTCAGAATCTCTTTGTCCTCAAGCCCTGAAGTGGCGCCCAAAAAGCTAAGTTCCGCCTCTTGTGAGCCAGTCAGCAACTCGGGGGGCTGACCCAATATGAGCGAAGCGGCATCCATGAAATCAGCGCTATTTGTGGCGTCGCGGCAAGCCGATGTTGCTGCTGCTCGCAGGCCGACTACTCCTGCTTGGTCCATCAGGTTGCGGTACTCGCGAAGCACTGCGAGCGTTCGCTCAATTGCCGCAGGATCAAGACGCGAGGTTTTGTCGACGCCTGCACCAAGCCGAGTAACTTGCATGAGTCGTTCCTGCGTGTTGATGCCGTCTGAAACCAGCAGACGTGTTGAATTCGTGCCGCAATCAATCGCTGCGTACAACTCTTGGGTCATGTTCTCACTCCACGCTCTTTCGGGTTCTGCTTGTCTTGAACTGTGCTGGTTAGACCTGTGTCTATTCCGTCTGTCTGATCACTTTGGGCAAGTCGATCATCAACCCACCGGCCCACAGGGTCGTCACCACCCACAAGAAACCACGCATAGTGCGTATGCAGGCACTTCACTCCCCTGCGCGTGCCGCCAACACCCCCAAATGGACGTGGTCCCGTCCACGAGGCAGGGATCAACGCATCGCGTTCAGCGGCATAAGCATTGTGAGCAGCAACTAAGTCCGCAGCATCAACCGCAGCCTCGGCTTGGCGAACTCCACCAGTAGATTCGAGCTGTCCTATGCGCCGATTGAGCTTTTTGTCGAGCAGCCAGTATCTCGTGGGCATCGGTGTTCCGTCGTCTAGAAGTGGTTGATTAGCAATCACCATTGGGGTTCCATCTGCTGAACGCAAAAGCACTTTGAAAGAACCTTTTGGACTGCGACCAAGCAACTCTGCAACAGCTGCTACATCATCAGGATCTGCACTGCCTAAATCTGCACTGCCTAAATCTGCACTGCCTAAATCTGCACTGCCTAAATCTGCACTG
>JBBDMQ010000029.1:0-1524 GCA_040878245.1 Microthrixaceae bacterium | reverse complement strand
CTCGAATTTGCACTCCCAAAATCTGAGTCTGCTGCAGATGCATCAACCATGTTCACACCGTAGCGGGATGACTAATAGGAACCGAACTTGATGCCATTGCCCAGCAAGGAATAATCAGGAAGGGCCGAGTGATGCCTTTTCGAGTGGTTCTTTTACACGGTTAAACGGCCATGATTGCGGCAACACAAGCCCTGCACTTGCCGGGGGAAGAATTGAGTACGACTCCTCACCTTCAAGAACTAGGCCAAAATCCCGTCGGGCAATCCGCTGGATCTCGCCGGGGTCGTCTAGGCGATCACGGCGCTTCAGGAGTTCCTGATTTTGGCGCTTGAGGTCTGTCAGTTCAGCTCGGCTCGCTGAAATCTCTTGTTTCTGTGACACGTAACCTCGAGAAGGTACCCATAACAAAGCCGCCGCAGCTAGTGCGACAAATGCCGCTATCCCAAGCCGTTGAAGTAGGACAGAACGCTGAGAGCTCGCTACAGCAGGCTTGCGCTCTGCTGACTTCGCTCCAGCAGGCTTACGCACTGCTGACTTCGCTCCAGCAGGCTTACGCTCTGCCGACTTCTTTCTCGTGGAAGTGGAGGATGGACTCACCTCAAGCAACTCCCCCGATTGGGGCAAGTGCTTTCGCACCGCGGAAAACTGCAGAGTCTCCGAGGTACTGCTCAATACGGAGTAACTGATTGTATTTCGCAACCCTGTCAGATCGGGCTGGTGCTCCAGTTTTTATTTGCCCACAGTTCGTAGCAACCGCTAGGTCAGCAATAGTCACGTCCTCAGTTTCGCCAGAGCGATGTGACATGACCGAGGTATAGCTATTTCGTGTTGCAAGATCCATTGCTTCAAGAGTTTCGGTGAGCGTGCCTATTTGGTTCACTTTGATAAGGATTGAGTTGGCAACCCCCTGGTCAATACCGCGAGCGAGTCGCTCGCTGTTGGTGACAAACAAGTCATCACCAACAAGCTGAATTCTTGAGCCAAGTTTCTGAGTCAGATCTGCCCAACCCTGCCAATCCTCCTCGTCCATCCCATCTTCAATGGACACAATCGGGAACCGGTCGCACAGGTCAACGAGGTAATCCGCAAACTCCATCGAACTCAGTGAGCGTCCCTCCCCAGCTAGGTGGTACTGACCCTCGGAGTAAAATTCGCTGCTTGCAGCATCAATCGCAATGCCAATCTCTTCGCCCGGAATTCGGCCGCTTCGCTCGATAGCTTCTACAAGCAACACCACGGCCTCTTCATTTGAACCAAGGTTTGGTGCAAAGCCGCCCTCGTCACCAATAGCAGTCTGTAAGCCGCGCTCCTTGAGTACTTGTTTCAGGGTGTGATAGGCCTCGACACCCCACCGGAGTGCTTCAGAAAATGAAGCAGCGCCAACTGGCATGAGCATGAACTCCTGCACGTCGATGTTGTTATCTGCGTGTTCACCCCCGTTGATGACATTCATCATCGGCACTGGGAGCACACAAGCGTTTGGGCCACCAATATAGCGATAGAGCGGCATCCCAACCTCATCTG
>JBBDMQ010000028.1:0-1513 GCA_040878245.1 Microthrixaceae bacterium | reverse complement strand
GTCGCCGCAAGGGAGCCGCTTGCGTGTATCTCGAGACTTGGCACGCAGATATTGAAGCCTTCTTGGAACTCAAGGAAAACACTGGTGACGCCGCCCGTCGGACCCACAATCTCAACCTGTCGAACTGGGTGCCAGATTTGTTTATGGAGCGCGTTGAGCAAGATTGGCAGTGGTCGCTCTTTGATCCAAAGAAGGTTCCTCATCTTGTGGACCTCTTCGGTGAGGAGTTTCGTGAGGCATACCTGCAAGCGGAAAACGAAGGTCTCTACGAAGAGCAGATACCCGCTAGGCAGCTCTATAGCCGGATGATGCGCAGCTTGGCAGAAACTGGCAACGGATGGATGACTTTTAAAGATGCGTCAAACTTAAAGTGCAATCAGACCGGCAGCACCGCTACCGACGGCACTCCGAATGTTGTGCACCTCTCCAACCTATGCACCGAGATTCTTGAGGTCACAAATCAAGCAGAGACAGCAGTCTGCAACCTTGGCTCGGTCAACCTTGGAGCCATGGTTCGCCCAGATGAAGACGGCAAACTTGCGTTTGATTACGACCGCCTGGCTGAGGTAGTCGAGCTAGCGGTTCCTTTCTTGGATCGGGTAGTAGACATCAACTTCTACCCAACTGATGCCGCTGGAACATCTAATTCCAAGTGGCGTCCAGTGGGACTCGGACTCATGGGTTTGCAGGACGTTTTCTTTAAGCTTCGCTTGCCCTTCGACTCTGATGAGGCCCGTGAACTATCAACGCGAATCTCTGAGGAGATCTACTTTCATGCGCTCACGGCGAGTAACAAACTCGCTCAGTTAGGTGGCTCTCACGGTGGCTGGGAAGAGACTCGTGCGGCCAAGGGAGACCTGCAGTTTGATCTGTGGGGTATCAGTCCAACAGACCCGGCTCGCTGGGCCGCACTTAAAGAGAGCATTGCAGAGCACGGGTTACGCAATTCGCTGCTCGTTGCGATTGCACCTACAGCAACCATTGCCTCCATTGCCGGTTGTTATGAGTGCATAGAGCCTCAAGTGTCGAACCTGTTCAAGAGAGAGACACTCTCCGGCGAGTTCCTTCAGATAAACGCTTATCTGGTGCGAGAACTTCAGGCACTCGGGTTATGGACTGAGCCGGTGATTGCAGCCATCAAGCGTGCCGAGGGATCGGTGCAAGGAGTTGAAGAGATTCCAGAGGATATTCAGCAACTCTTCCGTACCGCATGGGAAATCCCCATGCGCTCGCTGATCGATATGGCTGCGGGACGCGGAGCGTTCATCGACCAGTCGCAGTCACTCAACTTGTTTATGGAATCGCCGACTATTGGCAAGCTCTCCTCGATGTACATGCACTCATGGAAACAGGGTCTGAAGACCACCTACTACCTCAGGTCTCGTCCTGCTACTCGGATCAACAAAACATCTAGTGGCACCTCTGACAGCACCTCTGGGCCAACAGGTGGCGGAGTACCTGCAACGCCATTGCCCACCCGTGAGTCCGACTCGAATTTTGAAGGCGAGAGTGA
>JBBDMQ010000027.1:0-8041 GCA_040878245.1 Microthrixaceae bacterium | reverse complement strand
CTACTGGCATGCGAGAGCATATTCTGCCCGGTCTGAGGGCAAATTGCAGTTCGAGTCGAGCAGAGATTTTGATCTCGATATGAGATCAGTGGCAAATGGCGTTTAGGATCCCTCGCCGGGTGCAGGACTTCTAGTTGTGCAGCCTCGAGTAGCGCACCGGCGTTACTCGACGGGCCGATGGCCGAGCAGAAAGGCACACGAGGGTGGACCTCTTCGAGTACCAAGGAAAGCAATTCTTTGCCTCTTTCGACATTCCAGTGTCAAAGGGTGAAGCAGTAACCACAGTTGAAGAAGCCGTTGCCGCCGCAGGGCGCATTGGCGAGTATCCAGTGGTCATTAAGGCACAAGTGCAAGTAGGTGGTCGTGGTAAGGCCGGCGGAATCAAGCTTGCCAACACCCCTGAAGAGGTGCGCGAGTACGCCACCAATATTTTGGGTATGGATATCAAGGGCCACACAGTCAATGTGGTCTGGATTGAAGTGGCCTCTGATATTGCTGAGGAGTATTACGCAAGTTTCACCCTTGACCGTTCTGCCAAGAAGCATCTCGGGATGCTGTCTGCCGAAGGCGGCGTAGAGATTGAGGCCGTTGCCGAAGAAAATCCGGACGCGATCGCCAAGATTTGGATTGATCCCGTAGACGGGCTTGATGAGCCAACAGCTCGTGCATGGGTGCAGGCCGCAAACCTGAACCCAGCAGCCGAGGACGGCGCAGTGCAGATTCTGCTCAAGCTGTATCGGGCCTACACCGAGGGCGATGCAGATCTTGCAGAAATCAACCCGCTTATCTTGAAGCCAACCGGCGAAGTGCATGCACTCGATGCCAAGGTGACCTTGGATGACAATGCCATGTATCGCCATGAGTGGGCCGAGTATGAAGCCACTCAAGAGCGTGACTCTCGTGAGCAGGCAGCCCACGAGAAAGGCCTGCAGTACGTAGGCCTTGACGGCTCAGTCGGCATCATTGCCAACGGTGCGGGACTAGCAATGAGCACCCTTGATGTGGTGAATCAAGCGGGTGGCAAGCCAGCAAACTTCCTTGACATTGGCGGTGGCGCAAACGCAGACGTGATGGCTGGCGCTCTTGAGGTCATCAATAACGACCCTGCGGTCAAGTCAATTTTCATTAATATCTTCGGTGGAATCACTCGCGGCGAAGAGGTTGCGAATGGAATTATTGAGGCGCTCGGCCGGGTAAGTATTAGCTCGCCAATCGTGATTCGCCTTGATGGCACCAACGCCGAAGAGGGCAGAGCAATTCTTGCCCCTCATCTGTCCGATCAGCTTCAGATGCAGCCGACGATGCTTGAAGCAGCCAGCAAGGCTGTTGAACTCGCCGCTAGCCGCTCCTAACAGCCCCAATCAGTATCAGCCCGATTCAGCCAATCAGTATCAGCAAAATTAAGAAGGTCAAAATAAGATGAGCATCTTTGTAGATGAAAACACCAAAGTCCTTTATCAGGGGCTGACCGGAAGCCAAGGCCGCTATTACGGGCTCTTGAACCGTGAGTACGGTACGCAAGTTGTGGCCGGCACCAACCCTAAAAAGGCTGGCGAAAATGTTGAAGGCATCCCAATCTTTGCGTCAGTTGCCGATGCGGTAGCCCAAACAGGTGCCACTGCTAGCTGCATCTTTATTCCTGCCGCAGGAGTGCGCGCTGCCATCATGGAAGCTGCAGAGGGTGGCATTGAGTTCATCGTGTGCATCACAGAGGGTGTGCCCGCTCAAGATGAGGCTTGGTTCTTCAACAAGCTCAAGCGTGACTTTCCCGGCGTGCAATTGCTTGGTCCAAACTGCCCCGGAATTATCAGCCCCGGAAAATGCAATATTGGTATCACTGCTGGTCACATTGCCAAAAATCCAGAGCCTGGCGCCAAAAATGTGGGCATCGTCAGTCGTTCAGGAACCCTGACTTATCAGGCATTGTATGAACTTCAGTCACAAAATATCGGAGTCACGACATGCGTCGGTATCGGTGGAGACCCAGTTCCGGGAACCACCTTTATTGATTGCCTTGAGCGCTTCGAAGCTGATGATGAGACCACAGCGGTGATGATGATCGGTGAGATCGGCGGTTCTGCAGAAGAAGAGGCCGCTGAGTTTATTTCTTCGAACATGACAAAGCCGGTTGTTGGCTATATCGCCGGTCAGACTGCGCCCCCCGGGAAGAAAATGGGTCATGCGGGCGCCATTGTTTCGGGTGGCAAGGGAACTGCAGCAGCCAAGATGGATGCCATGAAGGCCGCCGGTGTGAGCGTTGGAGCAAACCCAACCGAGGCGGGTCTGCTGATGGTCGAGGTAGTGAAGGGCCTTTAGGAGCAGTGCTCCGAAGGCAATTTCTGACTAGCCAATCAGCTAGCGGTCACCTCGCTGATCGTTAGCTGATTCGGCTAGCTCAAGAGGCTGATAGTTTCACCACATATGCGACTTGCCGTACTCGCCTCTGGAAGCGGGACCCTTCTTGATGCGATGGCTACAGCTGGTCTGCCAATAGACCTAGTGCTTGTTGATCGGCGGTGCGCTGTTGAGCAGGTTGCAGACAACCATTCCTTGCCCTGCACGCTGATTGAGCGCACCGACTTTTCGGCCTCCTTCGACCGTGAAGGGTTCACCGATCTGGTGTTAGACCGCCTGAGTATTGACCGTATAGACCTTGTAGCCATGGCAGGCTGGGCAACCATTTTGTCGGCCGCAGCGTTTCAGGCCTTTCCGGAGCGAATCCTTAATACGCACCCTTCATTGCTACCGGCTTTCCCCGGCTGGAATGCTGTAGAGGCCACGTTGGCCTACGGAGCAAAAGTGAGTGGCTGCACCGTTCACGTAGCCACTGAACAGGTAGACGCAGGACCCATACTTGCCCAAGAGGCGGTACCAGTACTTTCTGGCGATAACCAAGCAACCCTGCATGAGCGCATCAAAGCTGTTGAGCGGCGCCTTTATGTAGACACCATTCGAGCAATTCTTCAACGAGAGCGAGTGTCATGACCGAACCCACCAAACCGAGGGCGTTGCTCTCTGCCTATGACAAGACCGGCATGGTTGAATTCGGTCGAGCCTTGATCGAGCTTGGCTGGGAACTTGTCTCCTCTGGAGGCACTGCTCGGGTGCTCGCCGAGGCTGGACTCGAAGTCATTCCTACGGAGCAGGTGACAGGGTTTCCAGAGATGCTCGGACACCGAGTTGTTACCTTGCACCCCGCAATTCATGGGGGCATTTTGGCTGATCGCACCGACCCCAGTCACCTTGTAGATATGGATACCTACTCGGTGACGGCCATTGATCTTGTGGCTGTGAACTTGTATCCGTTTACTTCTGATCCATCAATAGAACTGATTGATATTGGTGGCCCCGCAATGGTTCGCGGCGCCGCCAAAAACCACTCGCAGGTTACTGTGCTGGTTGACCCTGTCGACTATGAGGTTGTGCTCACCGAGTTGCGCTCAGCAGGCGAAGTGAGCGCGCTAACACGCCGCCGCCTAGCTCGAGATGCCTTTGCGCACACTGCTGCTTATGACGCCGCAATTTTGGCGTGGTTCGATGCCGAGGGTGCTGGCGAATTACCCGATTCAGGGCCGTTGCCAAAGACCTTGCACCTTTCTGCAACGCGGACTCAGGAACTTCGCTACGGCGAAAATCCGCATCAGGTGGGGGCTCGATACTCGTTCCCAGGCGGCGGTTGTTGGGACAGTGCCGAGCAACTTGGCGGTAAGGAACTGTCGTATCTCAACATGTACGACGCCGACGCAGCTTGGAGGCTGGTGGGTTCGCTTGGAGAACTCCCGGCCGCTGTGGTCATCAAACATGCCAATGCCTGCGGAGCGGCTGTTGATGCAGATATCACCTCGGCATATGTTCGTGCTCATGAGGGTGATCCCACCTCTGCATTTGGCGGCATTGTTGCAGTCAACCGGGTGGTTCCAGTTGCGCTTGCTCAGGCGCTTGCTCCGGTGTTTACCGAGGTGATTATTGCTCCTGGCTACGAGCCGGAAGCCCTTGAGGTGTTGCTTGCTAAAAAAAATCTACGGGTGCTCACTGCGCCACCGTTAGTAGTTTCTGCACTCGATATTCGCACCATCGCAGGTGGGCTATTGGTGCAAACTGCTGATGAGGTATCGCTCAACCGTGGGGCATGGAGGGTGGTTACTCATCGTCAGCCCACAGAGTCTGAATGGAACGATCTTGAACTGGCCTGGCGGCTTGTGGCTCGAGTCACTTCAAACACCATTGTGTTGGTCAAAGACGGTCAAGCGGTTGGCATTGGCGCTGGCCAGCAGAATCGACGCGATGCTGGGCGCATTGCAGCCGCAAAGGCAGAGGGTAGAGCCATAGGCGGGGCCTGCGCCTCGGATGCGTTCTTTCCATTCCGTGACGGGCTTGATGCCGCTGCAGAGGCTGGAGCAACCGCCGTTATTCAGCCGGGCGGGTCCATTCGAGATGAAGAAGTCATTGAAGCCGCAAACGAGGCTGGCATGGCCATGGTGTTTACTTCGGAACGTCACTTCAAGCACTGAGTCGGAACTCAAGCACTGAGCCGGACTCACTACTGGGTCGCTTTAAACATTGGGCTAGCTAAAAAAATAAGTATTCAGACATCGCAATGCTTCTGAGTTTGGACATCTCAAAAACCGTATCCACGCTGTCGAGCATGACGGTCAGATTCTCTAGATCTCCGTTATGAAACGCCTCAATGTCTGCGACGATTTCTTCTGATTCCCAACTCTCGACAACAATCCCATCAAGTGGTGGTGCACCACTAGTGATGGGATGAACCACGGTGTTTCGCACATAGCGAAGCCGAGGCTGCAGTTGCTCCGACATGGGCGACTGATGTCCGTACCAAAATTCTCTGAAGCTGCGCTCATCAAGTGCTGGGTTGCGGTGCACAAGAGCCAAGGTCACGAGACCAGGAGAGCGCTCGCCCGGAGCCCAATCCCGCGCAGCACCTCGCCGCTGACCAAACTCTGAGTACACCGACTCGGTTACCAAGTAGCCATCGCATCGCTCGCCAAGCTCAGAAAGTATGACTTCGAGCGCTGGGGAATCGTCATGGTTTGCAATCCACAGTGAGAGTGCCGCCCTCATCGGAAGTTCGGATCCAGGACACGGCATGGGCCCCGCAATGCCAATGCGATCGTCGCATAGGTGCACCGAAACCTGACTAGCTCCTGCAGCAATCAGTTTTGGTACGAGTTGGTCGAGAACTTGGGTTCGTAGTTCGCCCCCATCTCGAGAGGCTCGTTCCCTCACCAAGTAAATCAGCTTCTCCATGGAATCCTCAGTTCGCTTTCTTCTGGACTTCGAGTTCCTTGCGGCGGTCAATCCAAGCACCTACAACCACACTGAACTCCTCGGGGTTATTCACATTTTCCTTATAGGACTATGTACCGTTGCTGGCGAAGTGCAGCACAGTCAGAACAGCAACTCCACTCCTGAGTTTGCCCGGTCTGATAGACGGCGGTTTGGTACTGCTCGAACGCTTCGGTGAGTTCATGCCCAGAGAAACAACTCATGGCTTTATCCTGCCACCTGTGGCCAGATCACACCGGCCTGACGCAGTAGATCCAGTGTGGGTCGAACTGGTAATCCGATCACCGTTGTTGGGTCACCTTCTATGTGTTCTACAAAGGCGGCCCCGATGCCCTGAACTGCGTATGAGCCTGCTTTATCCATTGGCTCGCCGGTGCGTACGTACCAGTCAAGCTCGCTCATTTGACGAGGGATCATCCTGACTAACGCAGTTTCTACGATGACTTTCTGAAGTCGAGCGCTGTCTTCACCCTGCAACTTGCGATGTGGGCCGATCACCGCAACGGCAGTCATGACACAATGCGTTATGCCGGCTAATTCCTCAAGCATGCGCAAAGCCTCAGAGGGATCTGCGGGCTGAGAAAAAATCTTTTGACCTACTACCACGGCCGTGTCTGCGGCAAGTACGGCGGAGTCGATATAACCCGGCGCCACGGCAAGCGCTTTGGCTAGTGCAAGCCGAGCCACATACGCCCGAGGGTCTTCGTTATGAAGTTGAGACTCATCAAGGTCTGCTGGCACCACGGTGACGCTCAGTCCAACTCGGTTCAGCAGTTCCAAGCGGCGAGGAGAGCCCGAGGCCAAAATCACCCGAACTGAATTAGCCACCGGATACCAACTCCTCTGCTCCGCGGGGAAGTTGAACCGTTGCATCTGGATCATGCAGCCAACCCTCGGGGAGAGCCACTCGCTTCAGCGCGTTTGAATGACTCCGCACAATCCGTTCGGCACCTTCGGGCGCCTCAAGGCTTGGGTCGAGTTGGTCGAGCAACGCTTCAATTTCTGCAGCAGTTGCCACATGACCTGCCGCCGCTCGCACGGCGCTACCCACGGCATAGCCCTTGAGATACCAAGCAAGGTGTTTGCGGAAGTGAGAAAGACGCTCCTCGCCACCCTGCCATTCGAGAATCAACTCAAGGTGCTGGCGGATTACTTGGGCTACTTCACCTAGGTTCGGCGGACCAGGAATTGGCTCTCCGGCAAACGCTGCTGCCAAGTCTCGAAACAACCACGGCCTGCCCAAACACCCCCGCCCAATAACTACGCCGTCGCAGCCAGTAGTTGCCATCATGTTGAGAGCGTCCTGAGCAGAAAATATGTCTCCGTTGCCGAGTACCGGAATGCTCTGCGTGTGAGCTTTGAGTTCTTCGATGCGCTCCCAGTGCGCCGATGGCGCATAGTGCTGCAGGGCAGTGCGAGCATGCAGAGCAACTGCAGCTACTCCCTCTTCTTCGCCTATTCGAGCTGTTTCAAGAAAGGTCAGGTGCTCCTCGTCAATGCCCAACCGAAACTTGATGGTCACTGGCACGGTGCCGCCAGACTCGGCTTCGGCGGCTGACACCGCCGACCGGATGACCTGCCGAAGAAGTTTGCGTTTATAGGGCAGCGCTGCACCTCCGCCGTTACGAGTGACTTTGGCTGCAGGGCATCCAAAGTTCATGTCGATATGGTCAACCCGGTTTTCCGACAGCAGTCTCCGAACTGCCTCGCCAAGAGTCAGTGGATCAGTTCCGTAGAGTTGTAGCGAACGCAGTTTTTCGGATGGGTGAAATCGAGTGAGTTCCCAAGAGCTTGCATGCCCCTCAAGTAAAGCCCGAGCAGTCACCATCTGATTCACAAACATTGCGCCACCGAAGGATGCGCAGAGAACTCTAAACGGAGCATCAGTTACTCCTGCCATGGGTGCAAGAACTACGGGTACCTCAAGCTGAATTGGGCCGATTCGCAGCCCAGGCTGCGCAGTCATCTGAGCGTCCAATAATTTGGGATTCACGCTGTGGTTGGAGGTCACTGCCCCCTAGCATTACTCGTCTGGTTGCCAACAGGACAACCGAGCAGCTATGTCAGGAGTTTCACAACTCTTCAAACAGGCTTTGGCAAATTTTTACTCTTCACATCTTCCAACTAATGACCGGATTTGAGCTATGACCCTTGATGAAGTTGCTACGGCATGTCCCATTGCGCTTGGTCAGTCCGCGCCGCTACTGATTACCCAGGAGATGGTTGACACTCATGCATCTACAACCGGGGATGCGCAATGGATTCATAACGACCCGGAACGGGCAATCCGCGAGTCGCCATTTGGTGCGCCCATCGTTCAGGGATTTTTGTTACTGGCGTTGCTGACGCAGTTATCTTCAGATCTCAAGTTTCCGTCATACGGACAGGTGTCGATGCTGCTGAACTATGGGTTTGATCGGGTTCGATTCTTGCAGGCTGTTCCCGTAGGTAGCTCAGTGTTTTTGGTTGGCACCCTCTCGCAGGTTCGCATCCGACCTGACAACTCGGCGGTCTTGTCAATTGATGTGGAACTGTGTGTCGAATCAACACAGCAGCAGAGCCAAGGCCTAGAGCCAGAACCTTCAATGTCTGCCCGATGGTTGTTTCTTGCTATCCCTAGCGAATAAGCCATAAACAAGGTGTGACGGATCGCATTGAGAGAACGCGTTGAGTTCAGTGATTGGGGGCAGTACACTCCTCACCGTGATGAAGTTTCCCGCTCAATCGTTTTCAA
>JBBDMQ010000026.1:0-8052 GCA_040878245.1 Microthrixaceae bacterium | reverse complement strand
CTTGAGAGTGTTACCGGTGGGCTACTTGTTGCCCGGTCATGGCCGAGCAGTGGTGGGCTCAGGACTCATGCATCGAGCGCTTGGACCTAGCGAGCGGCCCTAATCGCAAGCAGGGGAGCAGCAGGCCGGTTTTGAGATTTCTTCCAAGAGCAGGTTGGTTATTTCCTACTAACCTGATAGGAATAATAGGGAACATCTCATACCCGCAGGTGTGTATCAGCCAAGAGAGCCTCGACATCCGCCCATGAACCCACCAAAAACCTTCAAAAATAAACAGCTAGGACGAGTCCCAAGTCGCTCACGGCTCGCTGTTTCAGCAGTTCTAGTCATGACTGCAGTGTTGGGAGCGACTGCGTGCCAGCAGAGCAGTTCTAGCCAGCAGAGCAGTTCTAGCCTGACCGAGTCGGCCTCCGAGGTCCGACTGGGGTACTTCCCAAACCTCACCCATGCTCCAGCCTTGGTTGGCGTGGAGCGGGGCACCTTCGCTCAGCGCTTAGGTTCAACAAAGCTCACCTCGTTGCCTTTTAATGCTGGCCCCGAGGCAGTCGAAGCACTGTTCGCAGATGCGCTCGACATGGCCTATATCGGCCCGAGTCCATCTATAAACGCCTTTGTTCAATCTCATGGCGAGGCCGTCAGAGTGGTGAGTGGGTCAACCTCGGGTGGAGCATTCTTGGTAGTGCACTCTGGAATTGACTCGGTGGGAGATCTTCGAGGCAAGCGGGTTGCGTCGCCTCAACTTGGAGGAACCCAAGATGTTGCACTTCGAGTGTGGCTCAAGGAGCAAGGGGTGCAGACCACAACCTCTGGTGGCGGACAGGTGTCTGTTACCCCAATGGCAAACGCAGATGCGCTGACTTCTTTTAAGGAGGGCCAGATTGCAGGTGCTTGGGTTCCCGAACCTTGGGCCTCTCGTTTGATTGCCGAGGGCGACGGCAAAGTACTTGTCAACGAAGCTGACCTATGGCCACAGGGGCGTTATGTCACCACCCAGGTGCTTGTAAGAACAGCTTTTCTAGACAAATATCCCGAGACTGTTCGAGCGGTGCTTCAGGGTCACCTTGATGCACTTGATTTCATTGCAGCACAACCCGCTCAAGCCCAAATAGATACAAACAATCAGATTGAGTCCATCACCTCAAAGCGACTCCCGCAGAGTGTGATTGCCTCGGCTTGGCAAAACCTGCAGTTCACCACTGATCCGATTCCGTCCTCGCTCAACAAGATGGCCCAAGAGGCACAGTCACTGGGCTTGCTCAAGTCAAGCAAACTTGAGGGGATCTATGCACTCGACATCCTGAACCAACTGGAAGGCAACGGAAAATGAGTCAGACATCAACGGTGGGCGTTCCCGCTATCGAACTGAAACAGGTTCACAAGACGTATGGGTCGGGTGACGGTCAGATGGTGGCACTTGATGGGGTCTCGCTGTCGATTAAACAGGGGGAGTTCTTGTGCCTAGTGGGGGCCTCGGGCTGCGGCAAGAGCACCCTGTTGAACATGTTGGTTGGCTTGGATCAGCCGAGTGCTGGGGTTGTTCAGGTGCAGGGGCGCTCAACGTTGATGTTCCAAGAATCAGCTTTATTTCCTTGGCTCACCGTGGGGTCCAACATAGGGCTAGCTCTCAAACTTCGTGGCATTCCTCGGCGTGAGCGAGCAGCAAAAGCTAATGAGTTGCTTCGAATGGTTCAACTCGAGGGGCTAGCCAACAAGCGTCCGCATGAGCTCTCTGGTGGAATGCGGCAGCGAGTTGCCATTGCGCGTGCATTTGCCCAAGACGTAGATGTGCTGTGCATGGACGAGCCCTTCGGTGCGCTCGACGCCATGACCCGTGACCTATTGCACGATGAGCTTGAGCGGTTATGGATTGAGCGCAACCTGACGGTGGTGTTTGTGACTCATAACGTGAGAGAGGCCGTGCGCCTTGCTGATCGTGTGGTGCTGCTGTCGAGCAGGCCTGGAAAAGTGCTCGACACCTTTGAGGTTGATATCGACCGTCCGCGGCGTATGGACTCTCCGCAGGTTTCCAGCCTTGCTGCGACCATCACCGATCGACTCAGACAAGAGGTTCGCCGTCATGTCAACGACTGATGACCGACCCTCACCGGGGCAGTCTGGGCTTGCTGGGGAGTCTGGGCTTGAAGCAGCGCCCATTGAAGCAGCGACCATTGAACAAGTCGACTCACAAATCACACTTGATCAAAACATTGCAGGTCTTGACGCATTGGACCTTGCGGCTACCTCACCTCGGCTTCGGGGAGCTCGGCGAGCCTGGTCTGCGCTATGGCCAAAGCTTGCAGCGTTTGGTCTTGCCCTAGGGATCTGGCAGCTGCTGGTGTGGAGCGGCTGGAAGCCAACTTATGTGCTGCCGCCGCCAGCAGATGTGTTCGCAGAGCTTTGGCGACTTGCCGCCAACGGATCCTTGCAAGCCGGAGTGAGTATTACCCTTCGTCGCGCAGCGGTGGGCTTTAGCATCGCCATTGTTTTGGGAGTTCTTATTGGCGCCCCGGTCTCTCAGATTAAGGGCCTTCGCACGGCGGTTGGGTCAATGATTACGGGTCTACAAACCATGCCCTCGATTGCATGGTTTCCGTTGGCGATTTTATTGTTTCGAATATCTGAAGCGGCAATTCTTTTCGTTGTGGTCATCGGAGCCGCTCCCGCTATCGCCAATGGGCTGATTGCAGGGGCAGATAACATCCCTCCCATTTTGCGTCGAGCTGGTCGGGTACTCGGAGCCTCTGGGCCTGCGTTGTATCGGGATGTGATTTTGCCTGGATCGATGCCTTCGTTTGTCGCAGGGCTGAAGCAGGGCTGGGCTTTTGCTTGGCGCAGCCTGATGGCCGGGGAGCTTTTAGTCATCATTGCAAATAAGGCATCTATTGGCGTTCAGTTGCAGATCGCTAGAGACCTCAACGATGCCACGGCACTTGTTGCCACCATGGTGGTGATTTTTGTGATTGGGGTATTGGTCGACTCGTTGATCTTTGGAACCTTAGAGAGATCAATCCGCCGGCGGTGGGGACTGATCGAAACAGCCCGCTAGCGGCTAGCGGCTAGCGGCGCTCCCAAGCCCCGGGAGATTGCAGTAACGCTTCGAGCGACTCGGGAAGCGAACCAGTTGCGATGTCGGCTAGTGAGACTCCCTCGAGAACGGATCGCAGGCTTGCTCGAGTTGCAATCCAGACACGCTCAAGTGCTACTGCAGCTCCCTCGTACTGCAGCTCTTCGGGTGCCACGCCGCGAACATCAGCGAGTGGTCCCTCAACAGCTCGAATCACGTCGGCAACCGTGATTGTGCTTGGGTCTCTGGTCAACCAGTACCCACCTATGGGGCCTCTCTGGCTGCTCACAATCTTTGCCTTGCGTAGCTCGGTCAGGATGTTCTCAAGGTATTTCTTTGGAATGTTCTGATGAGCCCCAAGTTTTTCGGCCGTGGTTGGTTCACGACTGTCCAGCGCGTAGCGATGAGCCAGTTCGACGCAGGCCCTCACGGCGTAATCAACTTTGGCAGTAATCCGCATGAATGCAGTCTGTCACTCTTGCGCTGGCAGTTCAGCGGATGAGTAGCCCCTTGGCCGACACTAAAGCGACGTAGCTTGCAGCAGGAGCTACCGTCAGGTTTCCGCCACCTGATACGGACATGCTGTGAGTGATGAACTGTGCCGACTGTTGTCCCCAAGTGCCGCCGCCGCTCAGTGAAAACGGGCGTGCCTCGGGAGTAAAGAAGACACTTGAGAGTGTAACGCCTGCCCCGCCGGCCATCGAGAACTTACTGCTTGAAAGCTCAGACCAATACGAAAGCCCCGAGAACGGCCCCTCGGTCGGTTCGCTCCATGTTGGCGGAGAGCTATTCACCTGCAGGTAGCCGCTGTTCATAATTACGGCTGCTCGGTTGATGCTGAGAACCCCTCCTGTAATTACCCACTCGCCGGATCGGATGTAAATCCACGCCGCCTTTGCACTTGAGGTTGATAAACATGGAGTTGAGACTGCTGGAGCTACACAGCTTGATGGCAATTCGGCACTTGGATTAGCAGTATTAATGCTGAGGCTTCCGCCGGTCATTTTGAGTGCTTTGTCGAAGACGACGTTGCCCCCCGAGAATGTCACAGATGTACCATTTCCTATCGATAACCCTCCGTTGCAGTCAATCCACCAGTTGCCCGAGACGGTGATGGTGCCAGCAGCGTTGCAACTGTAGGTACTTGACCATTTTGAGAACCCAGATGGTTGGCCGCTAGCGCCGATTGCTGTGCGTAGATTTGATAAGTACGGCGGAAGTGCCGTGATGCAGCCAGAGATGGTGATGCCGTTGTAGTTGGGGTAGGTCGATTTGCAGTCGTAGCGCCAGTCAACAGGTGCTCGAGTGGCTCGCGAGTTGGACCGAACCGGCAGGGGACTGAGTCGTCCATCTGTAACGTCGGCTTGGCTGCAGGCTGGCGCTGAGCAGGTAGTAGCCCCGGGGAGCATGGCATGAAGCTTTATAGCACCGAGGGTGGTTCCAGAGGTCGGCACAGCTTGAACGGTTGTGCCAGCACCCGATGCCGACACTGTGGTTGCGTTCGAACTACAAGTGCTTCCGTCAGAGTCCGCTGCAATGAGTCCGACGATTGGAGTCGAGCCGGTGAGACCAACAGTAACTTTTGAACCGCCGGTCACGTTGAGTGGAGTGCAGCCCGTGGGGTCAAGTAGCCACAGTGCCGGAACATCAACCCCCGCTATGAGAGTGCCGCGCACGGTGGCTGAACCTGTGACCGAAAGACTAGTGATACCTAGAATACGGGCGAAGGTAGTCGATGAGTTATTTGAGATTTTGACCTTCATCCGTTGGCAGGGCGTGCCGTCATTAGCCCATGCCCCTGGCGCTTTCGGATCAGCGATATCAACGTCTTGCACTGGATAGATGATCTGCAGCGTTGTTTTTCCAAGCGTTGAACTTGGGCTCACCGTAGAGCCTGAACTACCCGAACATGCAGCGGCGGGCATGGTGGAACAGAACGTCGTAGGTGATAGCGACGCCAAATCTGGGACGTTCGAGGAAGCGTTCCGGACCGCATCTTCGCATGCCTTACGCGGCAAACTACTGCCCAAGGATTGCCCTCCAGCGAGGGCTGCAAAGTCTGCATTTGATTGTGATGACACTGCCTGGGTACGCGCTATGCCAAGGTCAATCACAATCGCGGCGACACCCATGAGGGCTGTGACCATCAGAGCGATCATGACGAGCGCTACACCGCGTTCTTGGCGCGGTTTCGTTCGCAAGTCTCGTATGGCGCCAATGTTGCGCAGGGAAAGTACCTTGCGCAGAGCCCGCTGCATCACTGCTCATACCTAGAGACTGCGGTACTGCTCAGGCTAATGGTTTGGGAGTAAAATACCACGTTAAATTCGGCTGGCCGAGTGACTTTGACCTGCACTCTTTTGCCCGTGTCGGCACTGTTGTCGACAAAACAGGCAGAACCCGAGGTGGTTTTGGTGCTATCTCCTGCCACTGGGGCACTTCCGGAACCAGAAACTAGAGAAACACAGACTTGGTCAGATGTCAGCGTCCCTGCCGAGTTTGCGACGGTCTGAGCTCGCACTAGTTGAGCCCAGGTCAGATTTGAGCATTGAGATATCGGTGTGCACTGCGTTTCGGGGACGGTTGCTCCGTAGCGTGATCCCTCTCGAGCTGCACCCGTGAGTGATGTCTTAAGGTTCAGAGCGATGCCACCCGTGAAGATTCCGAGTAATAGCGCCATCATGACCGGCAGGATAAGAGCGAACTCTACGAGCACGGCACCAGACTGTGACCGAGTGCAAAGCTTGCGAGCCGCTCTACTGCGAAAGACCGAAATCATGCTTAGGTTATCGGCAGAAATCCTGAAAGCTTAAGAATACTTAAGCTCTGAAAAGAGTTGGATTTCCTGAGGTCAGGTAATGGCCTTCGAGGGTATTAGCGTTTCCTGCGGATGACTTGAGTGCCAACCCTTATTGTTATGGGCAGAACGATTAGGGCGAATAGGTCGGTTTTGTCTTGAATGAGGCCCATCGGCCGCAGTTCAGGAAGTCCCCTGCCTTGGACTAGCGCAACTGCCGCTGACACCGGCCACACGAAGTACCCCAACCCCACCCGATAAAGGTCTGCCGCAGGATTCCAGATTTTAATTGCTATGAAGATTGCCCCGATGCTCAGCGAGGCAAAGATCACTGATTTTCGGCCAAGTTCCCAGGGGCGACAGCGGCTTATTTTTCGCAATAACTCAACCACTGCCACAAGCAGTAGGGGGAAGTAGATAAGGCCTGCAAAGTCTGAGAGCTTTCCGGACAGACTGCTCGGAAAGTAGACCTTAAGTACTTGGTCATTGAATATGACTAACCCGAGCGACAGCAGTGCTACCGGATGCAGCAGCAGGTCGCCCGGGGTCCGTCCGAGTGACTCAAACTCAGGCCCAGATGTATCACGGGCTACTTCCTGAGGATTGAGATTGCTCATTGAAGGCTTGCTGGTTACAGGGCTTACTGGTTACTGGATGGCCATGAATTTCTGGTCTTTAGCCTCATCAAGAGTAAACGTAGACTTTGCAAGTAAAACCGTTCCGGCAACTTGGTCGACTGGAACTTGAAAAAGCATGCTTCCAGTTGCTGTAGCTCCCGGTTGCATATCTGCAGTTGATGAGATTTGGTCAGGAAGGTCTGACATAAATGCCTCATCTACAGCTATGCCAGAAAGTGGTAGCAGCGAAAATGACACATTTGTGAAGGCAGCCGCTGGCTGATCAGAGTTATTCGTTATTGAAAGATTGACTTTGACGTACTGCTTCCCCTCATCTGGGGTGCTGTACTCGTTTATTGCGGCAACGGTGGCGTTTGCATCCATCTCAGCGGAATTTACGACAACGTTCCAGCCCTCGGCGACCATGACAGTGGTGCCAATTGGAATCGGTGCCGCTTGAGTTGATTCGGGCGCATCCTTCGAGGCCTCAGAATCCGAGGAGGAGTCTTTGCTGCCGCTGGAGCTGCCCTCGCCCACAGTTGCAAACAGTGCCGCTGTAATTGCGAGCGCACCAAAAACGTAACGAAAACGATTACTAATCATGTGAGTGACCCTTCCAAGTCTAAATTTCCCTGTGCTGCAGCTAGCAGGTCAGGGGGTCGGTCACATCAATACTCAGTCGTTGACTCCAGCCCGGCCCAGCCCAGCCCAGCCCGGCCCGGTTTGGTTCGTGCCGGTGGACTGCATGTGGTAACCAACTCTGATGGGTGCGGCTGACTTTCGATTTCCTGGGCAGGACATCATCTCTGGAGAAGTAGTTGAGCCCGTCATGCGGGCGACCCTCGGAGCGATTGATGTTCTTGGAGGCCCAACCGAGAGGCAACTCGAGGTTCTCAAGATTCTGACAGAGCATCTTTTGCTCCGGCCAGACCTTGACCCTTGGTCGCTCACTCCTTTAGGTGCCGAGGAAGCGGCCCTTACAATTACATCGCTCGAGCATCGCCGCAGATTTTTGTGGCTGGCCATCGCCGTCATGCTGTGTCGCGGGCCGCTGAAGGATTCTCAAGTGGCTGGAGTAAAAGTTTACGGTGATGCCTTCGGTATCGAGGATGACTCACTAGCAATAATGCGAGCCTGGATGATGCAAGGTGCAGCCTTCGCCGCTGCCGATCTCACTCGCTATTTCCATGACTTCACCAACAGCCACGAAGAGCATCAACTGCAGCTCAGAAAGGTTCACGTTTATCAGCCAGACGAGCAGATGTTGGATGTGATCGAGTCGTTTGAAACACTTCCTGAGGGGACGCTCGGCCAAGAGTTCCTCAGGTTTCACCAGCGCCATGGGCTTGAACTTCCGGGGCTACGGCCTCAGGGGCGACTGAACCGAACGATTTTCTTGTCGCACGATATGAACCATGTGATTACCGGCTACGAGCCAACCCCGGCGGGTGAAATTGCGTTGGCTGCGATGAGCTTTGCCGCAGGAAGGTGTCAACCAACCTGGGCGGGACTGCTCCTGAACCTTGCGTACCACGAGGGCCTGCTGAGCAGGCAGGAGTTGAGCAGCCGCGCCA